>JAAWLV010000066.1 GCA_022798105.1 Hungatella sp. | reverse complement strand
GTTGCCCACCATATTGACGCCCATGTCCGTGGGGGACTTGTAGGGACTCTCCCCGTAGATGCCCTCAAAGATGGCGTTGAGCACCGGGAAGATCTCCACATCCCGGTTGTAGTTTACCGTGGTCTCGCCGTAGGCCTCCAGATGGAAGGGGTCGATCATATTCACATCGTTGAGATCCGCGGTGGCGGCTTCATAGGCCAGGTTGACCGGGTGCTTCAGGGGCAGGTTCCAGATGGGAAAGGTCTCAAACTTGGCGTAGCCGGCCTTGATGCCCCGGCGGTTCTCATGGTAGAGCTGGGAGAGGCAGGTGGCCATCTTGCCGCTGCCGGGTCCCGGTGCGGTGACAATCACAAGAGGCCTTGAAGTTTCGATGTAATCGTTCTTTCCGAATCCGCTGTCGCTTATGATGGTGGAGATATTGTTGGGGTAGCCGTCGATGGGGTAGTGGCGGTACACCCGGATGCCCATGCCCTCCAGCTTCTCCTTGAAGATGTCCGCCGCCGTCTGGTTGGTGTACTGGGTAATAACCACGCTCCCCACGAAAAGTCCTCTGTCCCGAAAGGACTGAATCAGGCGAAGCACGTCCAGGTCATATGTAATGCCCAGGTCGTAGCGGACCTTGTTCTTCTCGATGTCCGAAGCCTTTATGGCTACTACGATCTCCGCCTGATCCGCAAGCTGCATCAGCATCTGAAGCTTGCTGTCAGGGGCGAAACCGGGCAGAACCCTGGAAGCGTGGTAGTCGTCAAACAGTTTACCGCCGAATTCCAGGTACAGCTTGTCCCCGAACTGACTGATCCGTTCTTTTATGTGCTCTGACTGGGTGATATGGTACTGCTGATTGTCAAATCCTATTCTCATAATATAAGTCCTTCCGTGATTCGTGATTGATACAGATATGTTCCGGTGACATAGAAAAAACACCATATCACTTAGTGTATCACAAGACGGAAAAAAAAGCATTAACTTACTTGGAAAAAATTTTTGCTTGAAAAAATTTTTGCTGAAAATCAGCTGAGAAATATTATCATATGGAATGGTTGCAAAAATGATAAGCATATGCTAACATGTTATATGGTTAGCAAAAGCTAACTATATAGTTTTCAGGTTTCGGAAACTCTAAGAATACACGCTGAAACCCAAAGATATTTTAAAGGAAGGAGCGGAGAGGAATGTCAGCAGAGGTCATGTTAGATTTTTTGGCCGCCAGCAGCCCGGAATCCAGGCTGGGATTTCAGGCGGCGAACCATTGCGGGCCGGTTCTCAAAGGAATAAAAATATCCAATATTATGACGGCAGAGAAAGGCGCATGGAGAAGATTGCAGAGGGCTCTGAGAGGCAGCAGTATTTTGTGTGTCCTTCTGGCTGTACACAGAGAGCGGGAGATTCTGCTGCTTTACCGATACGGCGGACTGAAGAATCACCTGGAAAAGGTACAGGTGAGGGAGTTTTTAATAAGCTGCGGGTACGACGACATGGCTGTGGCCTCCGTGCTCATAAGGCTTCGGAGCCGGTATGCCCGGTATGTTCTGTCAGGACAGGGCTTTCCCCACGAATTGGGTGTGATTCTGGAGTATCCGGTGGAAGACGTGAGGGGATTTATAGAAAACAGAGGAAAGAATTTTCTTATGGAGAAATACTGGAAAGTATACCATGACAGGGAACAGGCCTTGGTCACGTTTGCCCTTTATGACCAGGCACGGGAGACGGCTATGGGGGAGGTTATTGCAGGATACCCGCTGCACGAAGTTGCGGTGGAGGAGAGAGAGGAGATTACAGAATGAAAGATATTTATGTGATTTACTGGAGCGGAACCGGCAACACGGAGGCTATGGCCCGGGCGGTTGTGAGAGGAATCGGCAATGGAGGAGCCAGAGGAGTGCTGACGGAGGTGGGAAGCGCGTCGCCGGAAATGGTAAAAGATGTGCCGGTATTTGCTTTGGGATGTCCGGCCATGGGCGCCGAGGAATTGGAGGAGGAAGAGATGGAACCTTTCGTGTCAGCCCTGGAGGGAATGGTATCGGGAAAACAGGTGGGGCTTTTCGGTTCCTACGACTGGGGGGACGGAGAGTGGATGCGCCTGTGGGCGGAACGGATGGAGCAGGCAGGAGCCGTGATTGTGGGAGGGGAAGGGGTTATCGCCAACAATGAGCCGGATAATGAAGCCATAAAAGCCTGTGAGGGGCTGGGAAAAAGGCTGGCAGGCCTGTAAATCGCAAAACAGAAAAAAGGGGTCGGACACAGGGAGGTCCGGCCTCTTTTTATGAGTTCCAGGCAGGCTCATGAAAGGGAGCGGCAGCTGTCCCTTTCAATGAGATGGTGGGGGACGATAATTTTGGTGGCCAGCAGGTTTGGATTTTCCATGTGGTTGATGATCTGGGAGGCAGCTTCAATGCCAAGCTGGCAGGAGTTGACATCAACGGAGGTCAGCTGAGGGGAGGTCAGCCTGGCCAAAAGGGAATTGTTAAAGGAAATGATGGACAGATCCCCGGGGATGGACAGGCCGATTTCCAGACAGACCCTCTCCAAAGCCACGGCAATGATATCGTCGCTGACCACAATGGCCGTAGGACGCTCCCTGGCTTTAAGGAGGGTGTGAAGCAAATCGCAGTCGCCTCTTGGAACGGAAGGCACTTCCAGGCAGAGTTCAGGCCGCTGGGGCAGCTGGTGCAGAGCCAGGGCCAGCAGATAGCCGGCCTTCCTGTCGGCGGAAAACATCAGGCTGCTGTCGCTGCCCAGGTAGGCGATGGCCTTATGGCCCAGCCTGATAAGGTATTCGGTGGCTTCCTGGCCGGCCAGGAGATTATCGTTGTCAATGTAGATGGTCTGATTGACATACTGGTAGGCTTTTCCGACGAGGACATACAGGAGCCCTTCATTATAAAGGTAGTCGACCACCGGATCCTGCTGGCGGGAGTAGAGAAGAATGAAACTGTCAACCTGCCCGGTGCGGGCCAGGGTCCGGATAATGTCGAGAAGCTCCGCCTCACTCTGGCCTGTGATGACGGTATTCAGATACTGGCGGTGGCTGCAGAACTGGCTGATGCCCCGGATGGTTTCCAGGTAGAAGGAATTTTCATAGGTTTCTTTCTGGGAGGGCGGCAGGATGATGCCGATGGTCCTTGGCCCGCAGGGCAAAGGCGCGGAGGTCTGGGAGGGAACGCCGGGGTCATATCCCAGCTGGGCCATGGCCCTGCGGACCTTTTCTTTTGTCTCTTCGCTGATGGATGGGTTGTCTTTGCATGTCCTGGACACGGTGGAGGGAGACACGCCTGCAAGTGCCGCAACATCTTTTAAGGTAACTGCCATAGAAATCAAAAACCTCCTGAAACGGGTATTATTTTACCTTAATTGTAGAAGATAAATGGAGAAAAGTCAATGCAATTATGCAATCAGAAAAAAATTATCACTACAATTACCGTATGTAAAAGAGAGTGTGCGCAATAAAAAGAATGCAAATATAATGCAAAATAAATGGAAGATATGCAATTAAAAAGAATGCAGCCGGTTTGTTGATGTATAAAGTGCACAATTTAATGTGATAATAATTGTATATAACAGAGAAAAAGCAAGAGATGAGCAGAAAAAGCTTGCAAATACAGTGCAAAAGTTATATATTTAGTGCAACAGATTTGCATTATTGTTGCGTGAAACGGCATGCAAGTATACAAACTTGCTTTTTCGCGGCAAACCTTCATATCCTTTATATCGGCCCTGCCGATACCGCCGCGGATGAAGGAGGGGCTGTGAGCCTGCGGCGGATGCACACAGAATGCCGGAAGCGGGCATTTTGGCGCAGACAAAGACCGCGCAGCCTGTGCGCAGCCCTGCCGGGAGGATTTGATACGTTCACGGTACAAAATGCCAATCCCAAAGTGTAATTTAATAAAAACAGGAGGTAAGAAATGATGAGCAGCAAGGCGGACAGCAAAAAGAAAATCGACATTCTGTCTCCGGCTACCGGTACGGTTATACCCCTTGATCAGGTTCCGGATCCGGTTTTCTCTCAGAAGATTATCGGAGACGGCGTTGCGGTGATTCCGACGGAGGGAACCATCGTAAGCCCTGTGGACGGAGAGGTGGCTTCCGTGGCGGAGACGCTTCACGCATACGGATTCAGAACCGAAGAGGGACTGGAGCTTCTGATCCATGTGGGCCTTGAGACTGTGGGTCTTAAGGGGGAATGTTTTCAGGTGTTTGTAAAAGCGGGGGATAAGGTAAAGGCAGGGGACCCTGTGGCAAAGGTGGATCTGAAATTTCTCGAAGAAAAGGGGATTAACCCTGTGACGCCGGTTTTGGTCTGCGGGGGGATGGAAGGAAAAACCATGGACTGCCAGGAAGGCCCGGCAGAAGCCGGAAAAACCCCGGTGGTGATGATAGCCCCGGAGAGCGGGACACAGGAAGCAGAAAGCCGAAAGGTGCCGGATACGGGGAAAGGGCAGGAGGCCGGCAAGGCGGCAGGAGCCGGACCGGCAGCGCCGGAGAAGAAATCTTCAAAAGGCAGGATTAATTTCGACTTCCTTCAGAAGCTGGGCAAGGTGCTGATGGTGGTTATTGCGGTTATGCCGGCGGCCGGACTGATGATAAGCCTTGGAAAACTGGTTCAGATGGCAGGCGCTGATCTTAACATGGTTCTTATGGTGGGAAGCACCATGGAGAACATCGGATGGGCGGTGATCAACAACCTCCATATTCTGTTTGCCGTGGCCATCGGCGGTTCCTGGGCAAAGGAGAGGGCAGGCGGAGCATTTGCCGCGGTGATTGCGTTTATCCTTATCAACTGTATTACGGGTGCCATATTCGGTGTCAGCGCCGCTATGCTCAATGACCCGGAGGCAGTTACCCGCACGCTGTTTGGGCAGGAGATTTTGGTAAACGGTTACTTTACATCGGTTCTTGGAGCCCCGGCTCTGAATATGGGTGTCTTTGTGGGAATTATTTCCGGATTTGCAGGTGGAATTATTTACAATAAGTATTATAATTATAGGAAGCTTCCCGATGCGCTGGCATTTTTCAACGGCAAGCGGTTTGTGCCCATGGTGGTGATTCTGTGGTCTGTGATTATTTCCGCAGTCCTGGCAGTGGTTTGGCCGGTGGTACAGACGGGGATCAACAACTTCGGCGTGTGGATTGCCAACTCTTCCTCCACATCGCCGGTGATGGCGCCGTTTATCTACGGAACCCTGGAGAGGCTTCTGCTTCCCTTCGGCCTTCACCATATGCTGACAATCCCCATGAACTACACTTCGTTCGGGGGAACCTACACGATCCAGACGGGCATCAATGCAGGCTCCCAGGTGTTCGGCCAGGATCCGCTGTGGCTGGCATGGGTGACTGATCTGATTAACTTTAAGGATGCAGGCGACATGGCGTCCTACACAAACCTGATGGAGACCGTGATTCCGGCCAGGTTTAAGGTGGGGCAGATGATCGGGGCTACAGGCCTTCTTCTGGGAATTGCCCTGGCTATGTACCGTAGGGTTGACAAGGAAAAGCAGGCCAGCTACCGTTCCATGTTCTTCTCCACGGTGTTGGCAGTGTTCCTGACCGGTGTTACGGAGCCTTTGGAGTTTATGTTTATGTTCTGTGCCCTTCCTCTGTACGTGGTTTACGCCGTTTTGCAGGGATGCGCCTTTGCTATGGCGGGAATTGTGGATTTAAGGCTCCACTCCTTCGGCAATCTGGAGTTTTTGACCAGAGTGCCCATGTCTTTAAAGGCAGGATTAGGCGGGGATCTGATTAACTTTGTGGTCTGTGTGGCAGCGTTTTTTGCCGTAGGATATTTTGTGGCGTATGTGATGATTGACCGGCTGAAATTTGCCACACCCGGACGTCTGGGCAATTACACGGATGAAGGGTCCGACGAGGAGGGTGCAGGGTCCGGCCAAAAGGCAGCCGGAGGCGGCCAGGCGGAACGGATCATCGGGCTTTTAGGCGGCAGGGAGAACATCACGCTGGTGGATGCCTGCATGACAAGGCTGAGAGTTACGGTAAAAGATCCGGAGAAAGTGGCAGACATCGCAGCCTGGAAGGCAGAGGGGGCCTTAGGGCTTTTGAAAAAGGACAACGGGATCCAGGCTGTCTACGGTCCGAAGGCGGATGTGCTGAAATCGGATATTAACGACATTCTGTAGCCGAAGGCAGAATGGGGCAGAGCCGCAGGTTTGAAGTGTACCCGGCCGGGGAGGAAAAGGAGAGCAGGATCTGGCCGTAAGGCAGGGAGGCAAAGTTTTGGAAAGGAACAGATAGAATGAAACTGATCACATTAAATACACACAGCCTGGCGGAACCGGATTACGGGAGAAAACTGCTGTCATTTGCCCGACTTATTGAGAAAGAACAGCCGGATATCATTGCCATGCAGGAGGTAAACCAGACGATCTCCCGGCCGGAAGCCGGCGGGGCAGAAAAACTGGGGTATATCCCCTGCGGGGAGGATGAAGGTTTGCTGCGCAGTGACAACCACGCTCTGGCCCTGGCGGGTTTGTTAAAGGAGGCGGGATGTTCCTATGAGTGGACCTGGACGCCGGCCAAGATAGGGTATGAGATCTACGAGGAGGGGCTGGCCGTATTTTCACGGCAGCCCATTGAGGATACCCGCCAGTTTTTTATCAGCAGGAGCCATGATTTCAACAATTGGAAAACCCGGAAAATGGCAGGGATAAAATCAGGGGGAATGTGGTTTTATTCCGTCCATATGGGGTGGTGGGAGGACAGCGAGGAACCTTTCAGCAGCCAGTGGGACAGGGCCGTGGAGGGGATAAAGGCTCTGGGTGATACAAAAAACCCTGTTTGGGTTATGGGGGATTTTAACAGCCCGGCAGGAGTTTTCGGGGAGGGCTGGGATTACGTCAGGGCCTCCGGCTGGAAGGATACTTACGAGCTGGCCGAAAAAAAGGACAACGGCATTACGGTGGGCAAAGTCATTGACGGCTGGAAGGAACGGCTTTCCGGCACAGACGGGATGCGGATCGACTACATTTTCTGTGACCGCCAGGTAAGTGTTGACAAATCAGAGGTGATCTGCAATGATAGGAATTATGAAGTGGTTTCCGATCATTACGGGGTTATGATTACAGTGAAGGGGAGGTAATAAGTTTATGAACAGAGCAGCAGGTATTTTACTGCCTATCACCAGCCTGCCGTCAAAGTACGGCATCGGATGTTTTTCCAGGAGCGCTTATGAGTTTGTGGACTGGCTGAAGGAGGCGGGGCAGTGTTATTGGCAGATTCTGCCTTTAGTCCCCACCAGTTTCGGGGATTCCCCCTATCAGTCTTTTTCCACCTATGCGGGCAACCCCTATTTTATCAGCCTGGAAGAGCTGATTGAGGCGGGAGTCCTTACTGAGAAGGAGTGCCGGACGGCGGATTTTGGCGGGGATCCGAAGGATATTGATTATGAGAAGATGTACTACAGCCGGTATCCGCTTTTGAGAAAAGCCTATGAGCGCAGCAATATCAGCGAGAATCAGGAGTATCTGAATTTTGTGGAGGAAAACGGCTGGTGGCTGAAAGATTACGCGCTGTTTATGGCGGTGAAAGATCGTTTCGGGGGAGAGCCGTGGACTGAGTGGGCAGAGGATATCCGCCTGCGGTGGGATAATGCTTTGGATTACTACAGGAGAGAGCTGTATTTTGATATTGAGTTCCATCAGTATCTCCAGTATCAGTTCTACAGGCAGTGGATGAAACTGAAAACATATGCCAATGACAGGGGCGTGAAGATTATCGGCGATATCCCCATCTACGTGGCCATGGACAGCGCCGATGCCTGGGCCCATCCGGAGCTGTTCCAGCTGGATGAACAAAATGTGCCGGTGGCTGTGGCAGGATGCCCGCCTGACGGATTTTCGGCCACAGGGCAGCTTTGGGGCAATCCCCTTTACCGGTGGGACTATCATCGGGATACGGGATACCAGTGGTGGATGGAGCGGTTAAGTTACTGCTTTAAGCTGTACGATGTGGTCCGCATCGACCATTTCCGGGGGTTCGACGAGTATTATTCCATCCCCTACGGAGCCGAGACCGCCATTGTCGGGAAGTGGGAAAAGGGGCCGGGCATCGGCCTGTTTAACCGCATGAAGGAAGTTTTGGGGGAGCGGGAGGTGATTGCGGAGGATCTGGGATATGTGACCGACTCCGTGCGGCAGCTGGTCAATGACAGCGGCTTTCCGGGAATGAAGGTGCTGGAGTTTGCCTTTGATTCCAGGGACACGGGAAGCGCCAGCGACTATCTTCCCCACAATTATCCGGAGAATTCCGTGGCTTACACGGGAACCCACGATAACGAGACACTTGCAGGCTGGTTTGGCAGCATCAGCAAGGAGGAGATGGACATGGCCAGGGAATATCTCTGTGACCGGTACACCCCGAAAAAATACCTCCACAGGCCGTTTATCAGCCTGGTCATGCGCAGCCGCGCAAAGCTGTGCGTTATCCCCATGCAGGATTATCTGGGATATGACAATTCCTGCAGGATAAATAAGCCTTCCACTGTGGGAATCAACTGGAAGTGGAGGATCACACAGGAGGAGCTTACGAAGGAACTGCAGGATGAGATTTATGAGACCGCCAAAAGGTATGGACGCCTTGGCTGGCAGTGGAGACCGCAGGCAGAGAGCGGGGAGGGAGAAAAACTTCCCCAGGAGTGATAATCTAGTACATCGTTGTACTAGACAGCAACTGAGATACAGGACACCTGTCAGAGTTTAAAAAGCTCTGGTGGGTGTTTTTGCGTTTTGAGCAATTTTGTGGTTGAATTAGAACAATTAATATATTATAATCAAATGGTATATTATAGCATTTTTACAGAGCAGAAATGAGGAGGAGGCGATGGCTGAGAAGCTGGAACGCAGACTTGAGGGCCTGTTTGATCACCATGGGGTGCTCTGTGTTTTTTTTGCCCTGATAATCCTGACCATGCTTAAAGCGGGAAATATCGGGATCATAGGGGGAATGGGAGTGATGCTGTGCTGCGCGGGCCTTATGCAGGGCGGCGCAAAGGCAGATATGTGGATACTGGTTCCTCTTATTCTATATAACCTGTTCAGTGCCGCGGCTTCGTACGTGACCTTTAAAAATGTGGTGGAGGGGTATGCTTCCACACAGCTTATTTTTCCTGCCGTTTACCTGATGATGGCCTGTATGGATGAAGGGGAGCTGCAGCTTTTGAGACGGCTGAGCGCCCTGTGGGCCGGTGCGGCGGCATGCCAGGTACTCCTGCGGTTTACGTGGCAGGCGATGGACGGAGGGATGGGAAGGGCAGGCGGAATGTTAGGCAATCCCAACGCCATGGGGATTTTCCTGGTGCTCGGATGGTTTCTTTTGCAGGACGGGAACGAGGACAGGGATGGGCAGGAATGTTCCCCGGAATGCGGCATACAAAGACCAGCCGCCATCAAAAGCCTGGAGCCGGTTCTTCTGGCAGCGCTGGCGCTGACCTTGTCGATGGGCAGTTTTTTGTCCATGGCTGCAGGGATTGGAGTGCTTGCGGTTCAAAAAGCGGGGAGGGATTCCCGGAAGGCGGCTCTCTGGCACGGTATCCGCGTGCTTGCTAAGGCAAGCCTGGCAGTCGGCACGGGGATACTCATGTATATCGGGTCGGATCAGACGGACGGGCCCTGGATCTGCATTGTGATATTCCTGTACATCTTTGCTTTGGCGTGGCAGTGGGAACGATTTGACAGGTTTTTAAAAAAGTACAGGGCAGCGGCAGCGGCGATAGCCGCCATGGGATTTATGGTGGCAGCGGCGGCGGTTATGGCCAGACCTAATTCCGCGTACACCTTTCTGGAACGGCTGGCGATGATGAAAAACGGGCTTGGATATTTTATAAGCAGGCCTCTTTTAGGGGTAGGGCCCTACCAGTGGAGAGGGCTGAACCTGTATGATGCGGATCCGTACTTTAACACATACCACATCCACAATGTGTTTGTCCACGTGGGGGCGGAACTGGGAGCAGGGGCGCTGGCTATGATGGCGGCAGTAGGAATACGGTGCTTTTTAAAGAAAAAGGCATATGTCCGGCGGGCCGGCTGTGCGGCTTTTTTGTGCCACAATCTGATGGATACGGGATTTTTTTATCCGGGGATCGTGGTTATGGCCATGATTATGGGAGGAGAGCCGGGCAGCGGCGGGAGGCAGTTAAAAGCAGGTACGGTGAGAGCACTCTTCGGAGGCTTGGGGGCGGTGTTTGCCTGGAACCTGTACTGGTATATAAGGATGACATGAAAGACGGACGGATAGGCAGGATGGGATTAAAAAGTGAGAAAGAGGGATTTCTCGGCATATGGCTTTTGCTGCTGGGATTTGCCGGGATAGCGGCCGCAGTTTTATGGCTGCATTTTGCCTGGGACGCAAAGCTATATAGTCTAATAGGAAAGGAATTGGAGCCGGAGGAGGTTCTGGAAGTGGCCGGCAGGAACAGCCCGCTTACAGAGTACGTGTATCTGACCGGAAACGCGGATTTTCCCCGAAAGGGGGAGATTATGAAAATAACTATCCACCACATGGGAGGAGATTTCTCCCTGGAAGAGCTGGGGAAGACCTTTGCCAGAAGGGACAGAAGAGCCTCGGCCAATTATGCCATTGACAGCGGCGGGAAAGTCGCCCTCTATGTGGAGGAGTGCAACCGGGCATGGACTTCCGGAAGCCGGGAGAACGATCATCAGGCCGTCACCATAGAGGTGGCCAACGACCAGACAGGAGGAGAATGGCATGTAAGCGACAGGGCTTATGAGGCACTGATAGAACTGTGCGTCGATATCTGCAGGCGCAACGGCATAGAAGGGCTGGTTTTTACCGGCGATGAACAGGGAAACCTTACCATGCACAAGATGTTCAGCAGCCGGACGGAGTGCCCGGGCCCCTATCTGGAGAGCCGGATGGCGGATATTGCCGCCGAGGTCAGCGCACGGCTATACGGCGGGGAAGAAGCGGAAAAATAAAAGCCTTTGGGAAAGAGGCGTTTATATAGATAAGATTTCGGGGGGAAGGCACCCCCGGGTTAGAATAAGGAGGGCCGGTTGAGCAAATGAAAGCAGGATTAAAAAAGAAGATAAGGTATGTTTCTTCTGGGGTTATACTGACTTTGATGTTACTATTGGCAGGGGTGGTGGCCTTTGCGGAGGGAACGGGAATACATAAGGTAGATAAAGATCCCGGTTCCTATGGGCTGCTCATTGAGAAGCATGTGGCAGCAGATCCTGAGCTGGCAGCTCAGCTTGAGGAAGTGGAGTTTCAGGTGGGCACGCTGACTGCGAAGCTGAATAAAGATAATGGTTGGAAGCAGTGGTTTGAAAAGGATGATGATAAACGAAATGCTCCGGTGACCATAACCGTGAAGGAAAACACAGACAATGCGGAAGTCTCAGGAATTAAGCCGGAAGTTATGATGGAAGTTAACGGCTGGATTGCTGAGGATGAAGACAACGGTATTAAAGCAGAAAAAGATTTGACAGTTAAAGTAAAGATAGACGAAGTAATAAAGTGGAATGGCCTTGAAAACTTGAAATACAGGCTGCTGATGGATGACGAGAACGGTGACATGGTACCGGTTGACGATGGGCAGTATGTAGAGTGGGGTAAAAATAATCCTGATGCAGGGACGGAGAAAACTTATAAAGGACAAAGCAGATGTCACAATTATACAGTAGAAGTACAGGAGATATATGAAAAAGAAGGTATAAGGGTTACACTGTGCAGAAAAAGTATACTGAATTGGGATATTAAAATTGAAGGAATGCCGGGATTGGCTGGGGAAGCAGAAATCTCTATTTTTGGTAAAGACAACCAGGGTAATGAAGATGAGGCTTTAAAAGAAAAAGTGAATGCTGGTGATGTCTTGGAAAGGAATGTGCAAACACGTTATGATTTTTCTTATGTGATTAAAAAAAATGGTGCTGAGATCTTCAAACTTCCTGATTATGTGGCAGGCATAATTGATTTGAAAAATGAATTTGTGATTACTACAGACATGGATCCTAAGCCGGAAAATGCTGATATAAAGATATCGGACATGAGTGGGACTAATCTTATATCAACAGGAAATATGAACAAAGATAATGGCTGGGAGTTTAAAAGCGAGGTTCTCGATGGCTGGAATGACGAAGGGTCCCTTATAAAGTATAATATAGATTATTCTTACAGAATCAAAGGTGCTGAATTAAAACTGGTTTTGAAATCGAAACCAAATATGAAGGTGTTTATCACCAATGTGTATGAATCGGCATCCGGTGATCTGACGATAAAGAAAAAGGTGGATGATAATGATATAGATGGTCAAAATAGAGAATTTTCTTTTAGGGCGGATTTAAAGGATGAAAGAGGAAATCCCCTTAGCGGTGATTTTGTATACACTTACGCGCCTGAAACCGGCATGGATCCTTTTACCGGGAAGATTCCTGAAAAGCTGGATGAGAACGGCCTGGACGACCTGGGGACGATAGATTGGGACGCAATTACTGAGGATTCGCCGATGTTTGGCCATTACAATGGGGAGCTTCACAGTAAATACTATGATAAGGACGATGGATGGAGTTATGGATCACCGAATGAAATAGAAGATTATTTTCAAAATCCTTCTGCAGATACGCCTGCCATTATCAATAGATGGAACAACGGCTATCCCAAGGAGTATTTGAAATACCTGGATTCGTCATCGAAACAATGGGCTTACCGTATTAACGGACCGAAGGTTTCGGTAACCGGCGGCAATATTTCCTTTAAATTGAAACATAATCAAAGCGTTACCATATTGGGGCTGCCAAAGGGAACGGCGTATACGGTGACGGAAGACGATCCTGACTATAACATGAGTGTAAATGGTATTGTCAGCGCCAAAGTCAGCGGTACCATTGAAAGCAGTAAAGAAGCAGTGCTTGACATTAAAAATGTCAGGAGGAAACCTGGAAGCCTGACTGTGTTCAAGAACTGGGAGAATGACGGCGGGAGTTCGGTACGGCCTCAGGAAATCAAGGTACGGCTTTTGAAAAACGGCGCGTTTGAGGATGAAGTCTTACTGCGGGGGCCAGGCTGGACATATACGTGGGAGGATTTGGAGGAGGCAGATGATACTGGAAACCCATATATCTACACAGTGGAGGAAGTGGATGTTCCGGAGGGATATGAGGTTTCATACATTAACAACGGAGTGCTCCTGACAGGCGGCGGGCCGGGATTTTTCCAGGGAGCGGCCGCAGTTATGGAAGAAACACCAAAAGAGGATGGCGCCGGGCGGCCTTTGCCGGGAGAGAAGCCGGCCACCCCGTCGTCGGCCGATGTTCCCGAAGGAGATGAAAGCGGGGAGAAAACAGCCACCCTGTCCAATGCCTCCAGAAAAAGGTACAGGGTTATGACCCAGTTTGTGACAATTTACGCTACGCCTTCATCGGCGGATCAGCGGGATCCGGATAAGGGAACCCCCTCAGACGGACAGAAGGAACCGGACAGGACGTTGCCGGAGCATGAACCAAAGGCGGTTTTTGCGGCTGACGTGGGAAGCGGGGATTTGATACCGGAGATTACGATATTGAACACGTACAAGGAGACACCGCCGACGGAGCCGGAGACCAGCCCCTCGGAGCCGGAAACCAGTCCGTCAGAACCGGAAACCAGGCCTACAGAACCGGAGACGAGACCTACGGAACCGGGAACCAGACCTACAGAGCCGGAGACGAGACCTACGGAGCCGGGAACCAGGCCCACAGAGCCGGAGACGAGACCTACAGAGCCGGGAACCAAGCCCACCGAACCGGAGACAACGCCAGGGAGAACTGCTCCCACGCCTCCTCCGGAGACGACAGCACCGGTTACGGAGACGGAGACTCCGCCGGAAGAGACGGCTCCCCCGTCGGAAACGCTTCCGGATCCAAATGATCCCGACAGCCCTGACACGGTTACCATTGTGGAAAACGGTGTGCCGAAGACCTACAGGAAAGTCTGGGATCCTGAAAAGCAGGAATTTGTCTACATTTTGGATGAGGAGGTTCCCCTGGATCGTATGCTGCCAAAAACCGGAGACACAACCAGAGGTTCAGCTGCCGGGGTACTGTGGATTGTGATGTGGGTGGCGGTTGCTGTATTAGGGTATACCGCTTATCGGAGCAGAGTATTTAGAAAGAGATAAGAAGTAAAAGCTGACAGGCAGCTGCATGGTGGATATGTACATGCGGCTGCCTGTTATTATGTTATTGTTCACACGTCATGGCTAATCACTTTGCTGATTAGCTATAAGCCAGTACCGTTATGGGGATAAAGCATATGCCGTTACTGTTCACCCCCTGGCTAATCACCACGCTGATTAGCCGGGAGGATGCACGTAATGGCAGTGAACCAGGCCTCCCATCGCCGGAGGCGATTTGGAATGGCGGACTGGGTTACTGTTTGCTGGGCACCAGTGAACCAATGTCATGATGTTGGGGTCAAAAGGTGTCTATACAGAAAATTGTCTTAATTGTTTTTGAGCTGTGCATTTAATACATCCATTTTGTATCGT
>JAAWLV010000065.1 GCA_022798105.1 Hungatella sp. | reverse complement strand
TGTGTGCCGGGCGGGTGAATATATGCCGTGGAGATGAGACCAGGAAAACAGGAGGGCCTCACCCCGAGTGTTTTCTGCTTTAAGGGCTCATCGGAATGCCTGGCATATCTGAACACGAACGGCACACAGCCTGCCTTCACTCCCTGGCCCCACGACCAAATCCGCCCCATTTGCCCACTCAACAATACAGCAATTTAATAATAGTGCTATTTTGCGCAAGGAATCGTTCTTAACGCTTAAGTTAATGACATTGCCTGTGAACAGTAACTTTTATAATCATTCGGATATCAATCGTTTCCACCTCTCGTCCCCCTTTAAAAACCCAAAGGTTTCCTCATCCCCAAAGGTCTCCTCCATCTTCCCCTTCAGCTCTCTCAAAAACTCCCGGTTCACTTCCCCAAAGGTCATATGCTCATACAGCAACGAGTTTCTCCAGTTTCCAAGCTCATCCACACCGGAAAGCATTTTCTCCATAATCTCAATTACCTTATCCCCGTCCTTCTCCATCACAGCTAAATCAAATCCTGCGAAGGCCCCATAGAATTCCCCCATATCAAACACCCTGGCAAGCTCCCGCATCTTGTCCGCAACCATGCGGGCCCTCTCCATATCCCCGTCCTCCGCCGCCAGCCGGTAAACGCCGATAAAATACAGGTTTGCCGTCTGATAAGCCAAAAACAAAAGCTCCTCATAAGCCTTGTACGCCTCCTCCTTTCGGCCGGTCAGTGCGTAAATTTCCGCCGTCTTTCTCTTCCTCTCCGGATTCTGAACGGAAAAAAAGGCCAGACACTCCTCTGCCTTCTCATACTCCTCCCTCCCCCGGTAAAACCCGAACAGCCCATCCGCCGCCCGGATCCTGATATCCTCATTCCCGCTGTCCAATGCCCTCCGATACCACTTAAGGATACACCTGTCCCACTCCCCCTCATGAATATTTTTCAGAACCCTGTGGGCATGAAGGATTACCGCCATGTTAAGCATCAGTTCCTCACAGTCCGGGTACTGCTCCACCTTCCCCTTTGCCCACAGAAACGCCTCCTCAAAGCTTCCCTCCTTCAGCATCCTGTCTATCTGCACCGTAAAGCCCCCTATCTCCTCCCGGGTCATCTCCTCCCGAAAAGATAAAAGGACATCCGGGGTAATGTCAAGAAGCCTTGCAATGGGGACTAAAAGCGTAATATCCGGAAATGAGTTGCCTTTCTCCCACTTATTTACCGCCGGCCCGCTGACCCCCAGCCTGTCCGCCATCTCCTCCTGGGTCATATTCTTTATCTTCCTGTATCTGCGGATTACCTGTCCGATCTCCATCCAAAACCTCCTGCCTTTCTCCCTGCCCGTTTCCGTTTTTCACAGCTCTGCCTGCATATGTCCCGCGCCGTATCATCTGTCATCTATCTCTGTTCTAATCATACCAGACAGGCCCCGTCCCCACAACTGAACAAACAGGAATTATCCGCAAAGAAATCTAACCAGCATTCAGATTCTGTTCTCAGGATGCCCATACTTCTCTGCCCGCCCCAATATATAATTTTTTCTTATCTTTTTCATAATTAATATTGATTTTACTTATATCTGTTTTTCATGTATCTTAGCTATGTGAATTTACCACCCAACTCAAAGGAGGTTACGAACTATGGTAAGAGCAATCGTAGGCGCCAACTGGGGCGACGAAGGCAAAGGAAAAATCACGGACATGCTGGCAAAGGAGTCCGACATCATCATCCGGTTTCAGGGCGGCAGCAATGCAGGCCACACCATCATCAACCATTACGGCCGGTTCGCCCTGCATCTTCTGCCCTCCGGCGTGTTCTACGGACACACCGCAAACATCATCGGCAACGGCGTGGCCTTAAATATACCCTATCTTTTCAAAGAAATCCAATCTCTTATGGAAAAGGGCGTCCCTGCCCCCAAAATCCTTGTATCCGACAGGGCCCAGATTCTGATGCCCTACCACGTCCTGTTCGACACATACGAGGAAGAGCGCTTAGGCGGCAAATCCTTCGGCTCCACCAAGTCGGGAATCGCCCCCTTCTACTCCGACAAGTACGCCAAAATCGGATTTCAGGTAAGCGAGCTCTTTGACACCGGGGCCCTAAAAGAAAAAGCGGCGTCTGTCTGTCAGCTTAAAAATGTAACTCTTAAGCATCTCTACCACAAACCGCCCATTGACCCCACGGAGCTTTTAAACACTCTCCTTGAGTACCGGGACATGGTAGAACCCTACGTGTGCGATGTATCCGCCTACCTTTACAAGGCCATAAAGGAGGGAAAAAACATCCTCCTGGAGGGTCAGCTCGGATCCTTAAAAGATCCTGACCACGGCATTTATCCCATGGTAACCTCCTCCTCCACCCTGGCAGCCTATGGGGCCATCGGGGCAGGAATCCCTCCCTATGAGATTAAACATATCACCGCCGTGGTAAAAGCCTACTCCAGCGCCGTGGGGGCAGGAGCCTTTGTCAGCGAAATCTTCGGAAGCCAGGCCGACGATTTACGGCGCAGAGGCGGCGATGCCGGGGAGTTCGGCGCCACCACAGGCCGTCCCAGGCGCATGGGCTGGTTCGACGCAGTGGCCTCCCGCTACGGCTGCCGCATTCAGGGCGCCACAGAGGCGGTTCTCACGGTTCTGGATGTTCTGGGATACTTAGACGAGATACCTGTCTGTGTGGGATATGAGATAGGAGGGACCGTCACCAGAGACTTCCCCACCACCGTACACCTTGAAAAGGCCAGGCCCGTCCTTAAAAAGCTGCCGGGATGGAAATGCGATATACGGGGAATCAAACATTATAAAGATCTGCCGAAAGAGTGCCGGGACTATGTGGAATTTATCGAAAACCAGCTGGAAGTTCCCGTCACCATGGTCTCTAACGGCCCCGGACGAGACGAGATTATCTATCGGAAGTAACGGTGCGTGTCCCGGCGCACCCCGGCCCCAGGCCGGCACAGGCCGTCTTTCTTTCAGATTAAAATCGAAAAAGCTGCCCCGGCCGTCTGTGCCAGGCAGCGTTCATCTTGTACCGGCAGACGCCTCCCCCAGCATCTCCAAAAGCCTCCTTCCCGCTGGAGACACCGGACTGCGCAGGCAGGTGGCCACGCATATCTGCCTTCCCGGCATCTCCTCTTCAAATTCCAGGCAGAACAACTCTCCCGCCCCTATCTTTTCCCTGGCAAAATCCTCCGCCACACATCCGATCCCCATATTTCTCACCGCAAACTGCACCACCATATCGCTGGTAGCCAGCTCAAATTCCGGCCCAAGGCTAACGCCCCTCTCCGCCAGATACGCGTCCGTAAAAGCCCTGGTACTGGTGTTTCCCTCCAGGACAATGCAGGGAAGCCGCTCCAGTTCCTTGTAGGAAAGACGCCTTCCTTTAAGATACCGGAATTTCTCCCCGGCCACAAACACATTGCGGATCTCCCTCACAGGGGTCAGACTCACTTCCTCCGGGCTCTCTGCCGGCGTGCTGACCACGCCGAAGTCAATCTTTCCCTGACACAGCGACTTAACAGTCTCAGGGGTGGGGGCGTTGAACACAATCACTTTAATGTTGGGATAGGTTTCATGGAAGGATTCCAGGTAAGGAAGCAGATAAAACTGCAGGGTCATATCGCTGGCCCCGATGCGGATCTCCCCTGCATCCAGATCCTGCATCCTTTTTAAAGTCCGCTCCCCCTCAAGAATCGCTTCCAGCCCCTGCTTTACATAGCCGTACAGAAGCTCCCCCTCCTTTGTCAGACGGACGCCCTTGGAGGTGCGCAGAAACAATCTGCAGCTGTGCGCTGCCTCCAGCTGTTTCACCGCCTGGCTCACTGCAGGCTGGGAGATACACAGCTGCTGCGCCGCCATGGTAATGCTGCCGGATTTCGCCACATGGCAAAACACCCGGTAATATTCTAAACTAATATCCATATGCCGTCTCTCCCTGTATCAGAAAATTTCGGAATCATCCCTGCTCCCAAACCTTTTTCCAAAAACGCCAAAAGAGGACCTTCCTGGTATTCCACAACCGGCCCTCTTTTTCTTATGTCCCAGGCAGTCCGGGCAACCGTCCCGCCGCTGCTTTTATCTTATCTACACGGTAATCTCCGCCGTCAGACCCAGAACCTCCCGGTTTTCCTCAAGAAGGGGCTTTATCACCTCAGCCAAAAACTCCTCCACCTGCTGGGGCGCCCGCCCCACATACTTTCCGGGCTCCATAGCCTTCTTAAGCTCCTCCATGGAAAGACCGAATGCCGGATCCGCAGCGATAAGCTCCAGCAGGTTATTGTCAAGACCTTTCTCCTTCACATTCCTTCCCGCCTCCATGGAAAGAGTGCGGATCCGCTCGTGAAGCTCCTGCCTGTCGCCCCCTGCCTTTACAGCATCCATCATAATATTCTCCGTGGCCATAAAGGGCAGCTCCGCCATAAAATGCTTCTCAATCACCTTGGGGTATACCACCAGCCCGTCCACCACATTCAGGTACAGATCCAGGATCCCGTCCACTGCCAGGAAGCCTTCCGGTACGCTCAGCCGCTTGTTGGCCGAATCGTCCAGGGTTCTCTCAAACCACTGGGTGCTGGCCACCAGCATGGGATTCATCACGTCGGACATCACATAGTTGGACAGGGAGGCAATCCTCTCGCTCCTCATGGGATTGCGCTTGTAGGCCATGGCCGAAGAGCCGATCTGATTCTTCTCAAAAGGCTCCTCCACCTCTTTCAAGTGCTGCAAAAGCCTTACATCATTGGAAAACTTGTGGGCGCTCTGGGCAATGCCCGCCAGCACATTTATTACTCTGGTATCAATCTTCCTGGAATAGGTCTGGCCGGACACCGGATAACAGGTATCAAACCCCATCTTCGCCGCAATCATCTCATCCGCCCGGCGGCACTTTTCGTGATCGCCGTCAAACAGCTCTAAAAAGCTGGCCTGGGTGCCTGTGGTCCCCTTGGAGCCCAGCATCTTCATGGAAGACAGAACATAGTCCAGATCCTCCAGATCCAGGTAAAGATCGTGGAGCCACAGCGCCGCTCTCTTTCCCACTGTGGTGGGCTGAGCCGGCTGGAAGTGGGTAAATGCCAGCGTCGGCTGATTCTTGTAGGTATCCGCAAATTTAGCCAGGCCCGCCATAACATTGACAAGCTTAACCCTCACCAGCCTTAGGGCCTCCGTCATAATGATAATATCCGTGTTGTCCCCCACATAGCAGGAGGTAGCTCCCAGGTGGATGATCCCCTTAGCCCCCGGACACTGCTGGCCGTAGGCAAAAACGTGGGACATGACGTCATGGCGCACCAGCTTCTCCCGCTCCTTAGCCACATCATAGTTAATATCCTCCATGTGGGCCTTCAGCTCGTCAATCTGCTCCTGGGTAATGTTCAGTCCCAGTTCTCTCTCTGTCTCTGCCAGGGCAATCCACAGCTTTCTCCAGGTCTTAAATTTCTTGTCCGAAGAAAAGATGTACTGCATCTGCCTGCTGGCATACCGCTCCGAAAGGGGGCTTTGATATCTGTCGTTCATGAAGTTCTCCTCTTACTGTTTTCCTACTGAATCCCCAGCCTCTTAAACACCTCGTTGTAGGCGTCTTCCACATTGCCAAGATCCCTGCGGAATCTGTCCTTGTCAAGCTTCTCATGGGTCTCCTTATCCCACAGCCTGCAGGTATCCGGAGACACCTCGTCAGCCAGAATAATCTGCCCGTGGAAACGTCCGAACTCAATCTTAAAGTCAATCAGCTCAATCCCCAGACCGGCAAAATACCTGCGCATCACCTCATTGACCTTGAAGGCATACCGGCTGATAACTTCAATCTCCTCCTGGGTGGCCAGATCCAAAGCAAGGGCGTAGTAACCGTTGATAAACGGATCGTGAAGGTCGTCGTTTTTGTAGCTGAATTCCAGCGTGGGGCACTTCAACTGGATGCCCTCCTCCATTCCCATCTTCTTGGCAAAGCTTCCTGCGCTGAAATTGCGGATAATAACTTCAAGAGGCACAATCTCCACCTTCTTCACCGCAGTCTCCCTGTCGTTTAACTCCTCTATCAGATGAGTGGGTACCCCCTCTGCCTCCAGCAGCTTGAATACATGGTTGGTCATCCGGTTGTTAATTGCGCCTTTTCCCACGATAGTTCCCTTTTTCTGTCCGTCAAATGCCGTGGCATCGTCCTTGTAGGATACAATCAGCACATCCGGGTCTTCTGTTGTAAAAACTTTCTTTGCCTTTCCTTCATACAGCAGTTCCTTTTTCTCCATGAGTATCCACCTGTCCTTTTCTTAAAATAAATGTGCAGTAAAAACATATTACAGAGTATAATACACACAGCCGACAAATACAATATGTTCTTTATATAAATTTCCCTATAAATTTTCTGCCCGCCCGGGTAAGCGGCGGCCCTTCTCAGACGCCCGGCGGGCATAACCCCATTTGCCCCTTTAAAACCGTCCTCCCCATTTACTGCCCATACTCATAAAGCTCCTCCCTGCGGTAAAAATCCACCACCCCGTCTTTTAACCGGATGCGGATACCGTAAACCCGGTCATTGGAGGGCACCGGAAGGCCGCTGCCGTCCTCTTCCGGAATCCGGTAAATCACTATCTCCCTGCTATCGGCGCTCACCTCCACCGCAGGAAGGCGGATCTCGTTCTGTCCCTTTAAAACCAGCAGCTCCGCCCCAATCATCGCCAGGCATATCCGCCGGATATGCTTATGCACCGCTTTTTTCTTTCTGAATTTTCTCCAGGGTTTCCGTTTTGCCACGCTTTGAACTCCTCACATACAGAACACTAAGACTGTCAAGAACTAACCTCTTCATATACTATAGCACAGACCGCCCCTTGCCGCAATGTGAAACTTATAACGCGGCCCGCCTGAGGTCACCCTGTCCGAAAGGCTTTCCGTTCTATAAAATGCCTTTGGCTGCAGGATGAAAAAGCCGGGGCCATCATTCCGGCTCCGGCTCTTTTTAAGTTTTCAGACTATTTATTTTCCTGGTCCTTTGTGGAAGCGCCGTCGCCGTTTAACATATCGTCCACGCCGTCCTCCACGTCGTCAATCATGCCGCCGATAACCCCGGTGCTCTCCTCGTCAGCCCCGTCCCTGTCTCCTCTGGCGGTGCTGTCCTGGGTCGTCCCGGTACTGCTACTGCTGCCCGTACTGCTCTCATTCATGCCTCCCTGGCTGCTTTTGGAGGTGCTCTGTGTGGCTGACGGACCGGTGGTCTGATTCATATCGGAATCTTTTCTGCTGCAGGCTGCCATAACAGCCATGGTCATGACAATCAGAATTGCAATTGTGCAGGTCTTGATTTTCTTCATAATAGCATTCTCCTTTCGTTTTCTCTGATTATTATGTACTTCGGGAGAATGTTTTATGCACAGGCCAAATTATCGAAAATTTTTAAAATTATCAGCCTTCAATCACGTCTGCCATGTTGTAAAGCCCTGCCGGTTTCCCTGCCAGGAATTTGGCCGCCTCCAGGGCGCCTTTTCCAAAAATTGCCTTTGAATATGCGGTGTGGCTGAAGGTCACCACCTCGTCCCTGCCGGCAAAGATAATATCGTGCTCCCCGACAATGGAGCCGCCCCGCACCGCCGCAATGCCGATCTCCTTCTCGTCCCGCTTCTCATGCTTTTCAAAGCGTCCGTACTCATAATGGTACTGATTTCCCATGGCCTCATTGATGGAATCCGCCAGGGCCAGGGCCGTGCCGCTGGGAGCATCCAGCTTCTGGTTGTGATGCTTTTCCACGATCTCCATGTCAAATCCCGCGGCTGCCAGCGTCCGGGCCGCCTCTTTTACCATCTTTAAAAGCAGATTGATGCCCAGAGACATGTTGGCTGACCTAAGCACCGCCGTCTCCCTGGCCGCCTGGGACACTTTCTCAATCTGCCCGCCGGAAAGCCCTGTGGTACACAGAACCACCGGCAGCTTCCTTTCCGCACAGAAATCCAGAAGGTGATCCACCGCTTTGGCAGACGCAAAGTCCACGATAACATCCGCTTCCTCCTTCACGTCCTCCAAAGCCCCGTACACCGGGTAGTCCCCGCTTACACCGCCGCACGTATCCACCCCTGCCACGATGACCACATCCTTCTGGCCTTTCGCAAGATCCGTAATGGTCCGTCCCATGGCCCCGCAGCAGCCGTGCATAATCATCCTTACCATAGCCTGTATCCTCCTGTCACAGAATCCCGTACGCTCTCATGGCCGCAGCCAGGTTCTTCTGATGCTCCGGCTCCATCTCCGTAAGGGGCATCCGAAGGCCTCCTACGTTCTTGCCCATAAGGTTCATAGCGGCTTTCACCGGAATGGGATTCACCTCGCTAAACAGCTGACCGATAAGCTCAATGGCGTCCAGCTGCAGCTTACAGCTCTTCTTTACATCTCCGTCAAAGAATGACTGGCAGATATCATGGGTCTGTCTGGGCGCCACATTGGACAGGACGGAGATAACGCCTTTTCCTCCCAGAGAAAGGAGGGGCACGATCTGGTCGTCATTGCCGGAATACAGATCCACACACCCGTCCGCCATCTGCATCAGGGCAGCCATAGCCGAGAAATTGCCGCTGGCCTCCTTGACTCCCACAATGTTGGGAACCTCTCTGCACAGGGCGGCTATGGTGGCCGGCGCCATGGTCACGCCGGTCCTTCCGGGGATATGGTACAGAAGGCATGGAATCTTCACCGAATCCGCAATCTCTGTGTAGTGGGCAATCAGCCCCTTCTGGGTAGCCTTGTTATAATACGGAGTCACAAGGAGCAGCCCGTCTGCCCCGGCTTTCTCGGCCTCCTGTGACAGGTGGACAGCCTCCCTGGTGCAGTTGGAGCCGGTTCCTGCAATCACCGGGATCCTTCCCTTCACCACCTGGCAGGTGAAGCGGACCACCTGAATATGCTCCTCGTGGGTCATGGTGGACGACTCCCCTGTGGTGCCGCAGGAGATAATGGCATCCGTCCCCCCTGCAATCTGCTCCTCCAAAATCTCCTCCAGCTTCGGGTAATTCACCTCTCCGCTGCCGCAAAACGGCGTAATCAGCGCAACACCTGCTCCTTCAAAAATTGCCATAACAAAGTCCTCCTTCTGTTTTTCCTGGGTATTGTTTCATAGGGTGCACCTATAAAGTCAAAAAGAACCAGCCGGAGCTGGTTCTTAAAGGTCTCTTGCCTTCTTTAAGTAGCTCCCCATCCGGCTTCGGATGACAGTCACAGAGCTCTTTGCCCTATGCCCAGATTCGTACTGTCAGGCTGTACTCCTCTTCGGCGCTCTCCCTTTCTGCCATCCTCCTTTGCACCTGCTGCATCAGGTGGCATACTCTTGATTCGCGCGACCTCTACTCTCTGTTTGTCTTTGGCTGCCTCCGGCTTCCCGTCGTCCGGCAGATATGTTTATACTACCATTATTGCCTCTCTTTGTCAACTTCTACGTAATCGATGGTAGAAATAGCGTCCACATAGGAATGCAGCTGTTCCGGAAACACCTTTCCGGTTAAAATCAGCCCCATGTCATCCTCTTTGCCGCTTATGAGCTTCTCAAACTCCTCCACCGTGACGATGTTGCGCTCCAAAACCCCCAGGACTTCATCCAGGATCAGAAGGTCGCATTCCCCTGTAGCCACCACCTTCTTGGCGAAATTAAAGCCGTTGCGGATATTAATAAACTCCTCCTGTTTTTCCTCCTCGGAAAGGTTTTCAAAATAGGTGTCTGCCTTCTCGAACCGGAATACCTTTAATCTGGGTTCCAAAGCTCCCAGCACATCCAGACCTTCCTGGTTCTGGCTGCCCTTTAAAAACTGAATCATAATAACGTTTTTCCGCCTGGTCAAAGCGGCCATCCCCTTGCCGATAGCTAAAGAGGTCTTGCCGATCCCTGCGCCGCAGATAACTTCCACTTTACCACGTTTCATTCTTTTGCACCTCATCTTTATCTTCCGTCCTGCCCCATCCCCATCCTCTCTAAAGGCAGGCACCCTGCGATAAACTACATTGTCCGCATATCGTAGCACAATTTCTTAAAATATGCAAGTATTTGCCCCCAAATCACCTCTAAGCCCTCTGCACGTCTGCAGAGCCAGACGCAGGCACCACTACGCCGTCGCTTTGCAGACGCACAGATTCCGCAGACATCTGGCACTTTTTTCACCGTTATTTCCGCAAGGCACGTAATGGCAGCGAACCAGGCCGCCCATCGCCGAAGGCGATTCGGAATGTTACATCTACAGACTGTCTGTGAACGGCCGGCCCGTTTCGCTGCCGCTGCACACATCCCCGAATTCCAGCTTGCTGACGGAGACCTCATAAGCCGTCCTCTTCTCGCACTCGCTGTCGCTGAGCTTTTTCGTGTACTCCCTGCTCTGGACCCGCCCCCAGATGCGCACCCTGGAGCCAACCTCGAACCCTGCCGCGTATCTGGCATTCCTGCCCCACGCAATGCATGGAATATAGTCGGATTTCCCGTAAGGCCGGTTCACTGCCAGCAGAATATCCGCAATCTCCCGGCCTAAAGGTGTTTTCCGGTAAATAGGCACCTTGCAGATATACCCGTCCAGAAAGATCTGGTTGGTCTTGGTATAATCCGTAAATTCTTCTATAAAATTGATTTCCCTGACAAAAACCGACAGCACCAGACGGTTTTTGGCTCCCTCGTGGCGGTTGTAAGAGCGGAACTGCCCCGCCGCCTCCACGGTGGCGCCTATGTAATCTTCATCTACATTCAAAAGCCGTTCGGATATCATCAGCGGAATAATATCCGACTGCTCACTTAAACGGCTCACCTCCAGGTCTACCACATAAAATCCCTCTCCAAACACCTCATGACTGAAGGAAAAGCCGGATACCACTTTTCCGATGACCGTAACTTTGTTGTTTTCAATGGCTTTTTCTGACATAGTATTTTCTCCTCGATTCCTTATTTGTTTTTGCCTTGCAGCTAATAATAAATGTATGCGCCCAAAAACCATTCCATGCCAAAAACAGGTCGTGTCATTTCGACAGGAATCCCCTGCTCCCTGAGGTTTTACAGGATATACCCTGATAAAAGGAAAAGGCGGACCCTTTTTAAGATCCGCCCCGCCTGTACATTTTAGTTTTATTCATTATATTTTGTTCATGATATCTGAATCCAGTAACGCTGCTCCACATGCCCGTCTTCTTCCACTTCATTTTCCAATACCCCGCCGTTTTTGATAATGGATTTTGCCGAGCCGATATTACACTTGTCGCAGCACATTAAGACTCTGTCTATCCCCAGCTTTCTGCACTCGTCAAGCGCCAGGGCAATCATGGCTGTCCCGTAGCCTTTTCTTCTCTCGCCGGGCCTGATTCCGTCGCCGATATGGCCGCCTGTCTTTAACAGGCCCTCGTTTAAATAATGGCGGATGTTAACCGCCCCTACAAAGATATCCCTGTCTTTATCCAGGCAGAACAGCGTTGTGTCGGGAACCAATCCGTTTTTGGGATCCGGTGCCGTCTCAAAGCTTTTTACGTAAGAATCAAAATCACGAAAATCGCTTTCCCATAGTTTCCGGGGGGACATGTTGGTGTGGTTTATTTCAATATCTTTCTTCCACTCCGGCAGCATTTCAAACAGGTGCTCTTTATATTCATCCGTCAATCTTACAAGTTCGATATTCATTTTCCCTCTGCCCTCCTCCGTTTATGTCCCTAATTTTTCTTAAAAGAAGCCCTCTTTCTCAGCGTCGGATCCAGAATCCGCTTACGGATCCTGAGACTTCCCGGCGTCACCTCCAAAAGCTCGTCCGTATCAATAAAGTCCAGGCACTGCTCCAGGCTCATCTCCTTTGGAGGCGTCAGCTTTAAAGCTTCATCCGCACTGGAGGAGCGGGTGTTTGTCAGCTTCTTGGTCTTGCACACATTGATCTCAATATCTTCCGCCTTGGGATTCTGCCCCACCACCATGCCGGCATAGACCTTTACGCCCGGCCCGATAAACAAAGCTCCCCGCTCCTGGGCCCCGAACAGGCCGTAGGTAATGGACTCGCCGCTTTCATAGGCGATGAGAGAACCTGTTTTCCGGTAGCTTAAATCACCTTTGTAGGGCGCGTACCCGTCAAATATGGTGTTCATAATGCCGTTTCCCTTGGTATCCGTCATAAATTCTCCCCGGTATCCGATAAGGCCTCTGGCAGGAATCTCAAACTCCAGCCTGGTGTATCCTCCGTTTGCCGGGCTCATGCCCTGCAGCTCTCCCTTTCTGGAAGTCAGCTTCTGGATCACCGCTCCCGTAAATTCCTCCGGCACGTCAATATAAGCCAGCTCCATAGGCTCCTGCTTCTGGTTTCTCTCGTTGTATTTATAGAGCACCTCCGCCTTGCTGACCGCAAACTCGTACCCTTCCCTCCGCATATTCTCAATGAGCACCGACAGATGCAGCTCCCCTCTTCCCGACACCTTGAAGCAGTCCGGGGAATCGGTCTCCTCCACCCGAAGGCTCACATCCGTGTTAAGCTCCCGAAAAAGCCTTTCCCTCAAATGCCTTGAAGTCACGTATTTGCCTTCCTGTCCGGCCAGAGGGCTGTCATTGACCATAAAATTCATGGCAATGGTGGGCTCTGAGATCTTCTGGAAAGGAATGGCCTCCGGCTTATCCAGCGAACACAGGGTATCCCCGATATGCAGATCCGTAATTCCTGAAATGGCAACAATGGAGCCTACATTTGCCTCCTGAACCTCCACCTTGTTCAGGCCGTCAAACTCGTACAGCTTTCCGATCTTCACCTTCCGCATACTGCCGGGATCGTGATGGTTCACCAGGGCGCACTCCTGGTTCACCCGGACTTTTCCGTTGTCCACTTTCCCCACGCCGATGCGGCCCACATATTCATTGTAGTCAATGGTGCTGACCAGCACCTGAGTTCCTGCCTCCGGATCCCCTTCGGGCGCCGGAATATGTTCGATGATAGTCTCAAACAAAGGCCCCATATCTGTCTGGGGATCCTCCAACGCTCTCTTGGCATACCCTTCTCTGGCCGAAGCAAAGAGGAAGGGGCAGTCCAGCTGATCGTCGGAAGCGTCAAGATCCATGAGAAGCTCCAGAATCTCATCCACCACCTCGTCAGGCCTTGCCTCCGGCCTGTCAACCTTATTGATGCACACAATCACCGACAAATCCAGCTCCAGGGCTTTGCGCAGCACAAATTTGGTCTGGGGCATAGCGCCCTCATAGGCATCCACCATAAGGATGACCCCATTGACCATCTTAAGCACCCGCTCCACCTCGCCGCCGAAATCCGCATGGCCCGGTGTGTCGATAATGTTAATCTTTGTATCCTTGTAAAATACCGCCGTATTTTTCGACAGTATGGTAATCCCCCGCTCCCGCTCGATGTCGTTGGAGTCCATGACCCGCTCCGCCACCTCCTGATTGGCCCGAAACACGCCGCTCTGCTTTAAAAGTTCGTCCACCAGAGTAGTTTTTCCGTGGTCTACGTGGGCGATAATCGCAATATTTCTCACATCTTCTCTTTTCATTTTCATAAATTCTTCTCTTCTTTCCCTTATGTTTCCGTAAAAAACGGACTCCCATTATCTTAACCAAAAAACCAATTTCCTAATATAGCATTATCTTTTATGAAATGCAAGAAAAATTTACGGCCAAAGCTGCATTTACAGCCTCTATTAAAGCCTTATTATCTCTCCGTCCAGAATTCCGTAGTACTCTTCCTCCCCAAATCGGATCTGCGCTCTCCCGTTTGTCCCCTCCGTAATATCCGCCTCCACCCTCTTTACCTTATCCTCAGGCACCATGGCGCTTATCTCCACTTTTTCCGTATATCTGCTGTCCAAAAGGGTAATCTGGTTCTGCCCTAAAATATACTGGATCTTCCCGATCCCTGTGTAGTCCGTCTCCACATCCATCAGCCTCCCTGGGTTCAGTTCCAGAATCCGGCTGTTATAAAGCCCTTCTTTTGCCGCGCCGGAATAGGCCCGCACCAGCCCTCCGGTTCCCAGAAGCGTCCCTCCGAAATACCGGGTCACCACCAAGCACAGATTGTGCACCCGGCTTCCCAGGATTACATCCAATATGGGTTTTCCCGCCGTCTGGCTGGGTTCCCCGTCGTCGCTGCATCTTTGAATCTGATTTTTATCCCCGCATACGTATGCAAAACAGTGATGCCTGGCATCCCAGTACTGCTTCCTCACCGACTCTACAAAGGAGACAGCCTCCTCCTCCGTCTTCACAGGGCAGGTCTGAGCGATAAACCGGGATTTTTTCTCCGTCAGCTCCCCCATGCCTCCCTGCCATAACATTTTATATGATTCCAACATATGATTCCTCCGTCTTCCTTTCACAATACTCTCGGAGTTTTTTTGCGCCTGCTTTTATGCTATCACAAATGGTTCCGCCAGTAAAGCGGATGTTTCGGTTTGCAGATGACCTGTTACTGTTCACACCGTGGCTAATCTCTTTGCTGATTAGCCATGGGCCAGTACCGTTACGGGGGCAAAGCATATGCCCCATCGCCGCAGGCGATTTTAAATGGGCATATGCGGTTACGTTCACGGGGTA
>JAAWLV010000064.1 GCA_022798105.1 Hungatella sp. | reverse complement strand
GCATCTGCGGGAGATGGGACTTGAACCCACACGAGCATACACCCACAAGATCCTTAGTCTTGCCTGTCTGCCAATTCCAGCACTCCCGCGAACGAATAATAATATACCACACTTTTTTCATTTAGGCAACCATTTTTTTCATAAAAATTAATTTAATTTAAGAGCGGCAAAAAACTGTCCCCATTCTCCACCCCAAAAACCCCGAAATATTCACATACGCTGGCCCCTGCATCGGACAAAGTCTCCCTCACCCCAAGCCTCGCTCCCTCCACCCCTTTCCGGTACGCCAACACAGGCACAAACTCCCGGGTATGGCGGCTGTGCCCGATGTCCGGGTCATTGCCGTGATCGGCCATGACAAGCAGTACATCCTCCGGCCCCATTTCCTTTATCAGGCGGCCAATCCCTCTGTCTGCCTCCTCCAGAACCCTTCTGTACTCCGCTGAGGACTGCCCATGGCCCGCCAGATCCGTCTCCTGCACATTGGTACAGACAAACCCCTTCTCCATCCGTCTAAACTCCCGTATGGTATGTTCCATACAGTCCCGCACAGGCACACAGGAAATACTCTTTCCTCCGTCATTGGCCACAATATCCGCCACCTTCCCGATCAGAACCACCGGTATCCCGGCATTTCCAAGGATGGTGGGAACCTGCACCTGCCTGTCAACGCCGTAGCCCAGGTGCAGGCACTGGTATCCCCGCTCATAGGACCTGGATTTGGCCGAGGCAATGCCGATAAATTTTCCTTCTTTGACCTCCATGGCCGCCCACAGATCCTCCATGCAGTTGCCCCTGCCTCCGAACACAATAACCCGCATAACGGCCACCACCTGCCGCACCAGTCTGGCGATCTCACACTCCTTCTCAAACGGAATATAGTCTAAAGGCGCCGTCACATTGTAGCACATGCCAAGATCCGCCTCCAGGTTGTCTCCGATGGTCACATACTTATCACACACCACAAGCTTCAGCCCCTGGTGCCGGATAATCTCCGCCTGATGGCCGTGGGCTTTCAGGTGGGCAGCCACCTCATCCGCCTTCTCCCAAAAAGGGTGGATATCCGGTTTTCTGGGAAAAGTCCCCATAATCTCCTGGTGCCCCATAAATGTGTCTGCCCCAAAATGCATAAGCTTCGCCTTCCCAAAATTGGCAGCGGGGGAAAATCCCATCCGAAGACTTTCGGCCCCGTAAGCGTTCATAAGCCCCAGCCCCTCCAGGACAGGCAGTTTCATATCCGGGCAGTCCCTCAAAATACTTCTCAGGGTATTGGCCCTCTCATCTCCCCTGCGCACCGATTTGGCATCCTCCATAGCGCCGATCCCAAATCCGTCCAGCACAATTATCACAAACCGTCTCAACATCCATCCCTCTTTCTTCCCTGACTGTCATAGATTCCCACAATTTCCGGGGTTCCATCCTGGATTCCCTTAACCAGCACCACATCGCTCCTTGTGACAAACATCTGAAAGCGGAAAGCCATGATCACCGTATCCCCCACCGGGCTCTCGCCCGGAAGTTCAAAATGGTAATCAATGCTCTCGGCCGAAGGCGGTGCCACCTTTACCTGCCGGCAGGTTCCCGGCTCCCTTCCCACCAGGGCATTGCTCACGTGGGATCTCCGGTAATGGCCTCCTCCGAAGCAGTAGCCGTTGCCCAGGAAATTGTGGGAAATCTCGCTGACATACACTACCGCAGGGCCTTCCTCCAAATCCTGATAGGCATGGATGGGCGTTGTGCCGCTAAGTCCGTGGCCCGGTTCCCCGCAGGTGCCTCCAAAACGGGCCATTTTCTCCAGCGTGCGGCAGCATGTGGCCGACGGCGTGTTGATGATAGAGGTTTCCACCCCGCAGGTTCCCAGGATCCCTGCCCCTTTCAGCACTGTATCAAGGTTCTTGGAAGGCAGAATATCCCCTGCCGCCTCATCATAGAAATAGCAGGGAAATGAAGTGACGCCTTTTATCTCAACATGAGGGCACCGGGTTTTCACCCACAGAGCCGTCTCCCAAAGCTCCTCCAGAGGAAAGCCTGCAGACTGTCCGGAATAGATCCTATCCGACTCCTCATACACCCTGAGCATCACTGCCTGCCGCTTTCCAAGCTTTGCCGCCGCCTGTTCAATCTCCCAAACCTTTTCTCTGGAATAGACAGTGATAACCTTTGGCCCCCAGGCCACCAGCCGCTCCGTAAAGCCCCGGGGCGGCTGCACAAGATGTCCGGCATTGCCCAGAGGAATCCCCCTCTGCATCATAAGCATGGCCTCCTTAAAATCGACCGCCACCGCCCCCTCATACCCCATATTCACCAGTTCTCTGGCCAGGTACGGGTTTCTTCCTACCTGCTTCAGCATAAAATATAAGGTTATCCCGCTGCCCCGGGCCTTTTTCAGAATTTTCCCGGCATTCTCAAGGAACATATCCACATCGATCACATAGGAGTCCGGAAGGATATCCCCTCTCTGGTGCAGTGAAAATGCCGTGTCTATCAGTTTTTTGTTTCGCTTAATCGTCTGATGCAGAAACATCTGCCCACACCCTTTCCATAGCTTCTTTTATGATTCTGATTACCGTGTCCGACCCTGCCCGCATGGGATTGATCCGGATCATCCGGCGCTCCAGCATGGGGTCTGTCTGGCGGAAGGTTCCTGATATCCTGTAAAACATGGGCACCAGCTCGTATTTTGACTCCGCCCCCACAGGGCTTGGAGCCGCCCCCAGTTTCTGTGCCTCATAGAGCACCGCCCCGGCGATCTCCTCCTCAAATTCAACTAAAAGCACTTTGGACTGGGCATTGGCAAGAAACGCATCCCTGATTCCTTTCACTTCCCCGGCCTTCAGCCGTTTTACGCACTCCTCCCCCACCTGAGCCTGAATTGCCAGGGCCACGGGGGCGTAAGCCAGGCCCCAAAGCACGTCCATAGCCTCGTGGCCCTGAACCTGCATGCCTCCGGAATAATTTTCCTGAACCAGCCTGTCAATGAAGCGTTTCTTTCCGATTATAATCCCCACGCCTTCCGGCCCCAGCAGTTTAAACGCCGAAAAACAGGATAGATCCGCGCCGCACTGTACCCCGGTCCGCCGCTCCTTCATCACCGCATAATTGTCGTCTGTGAGGACAGGGATCGGCGCCCGGTTTTTGATGGTTTGTATCACCTCCTCCATGTCGTATTTATCATCCGGCTTCTGTCTGGTGTACTGAACCAAAGCGCCTTTTATGCCGTCCTCCGATTCAAGAACCTCTTCAATCTGACGGCCGTCGTTAAAATCCGCCTCCACCGGTATAAGCCCCAGCATGGACAAAGTCGTCTTCGTAGTGCTGTAGACGGGGGCCTTGTGAACCAATATCTTGTCCCCGCATTTTAACAGGGCATGAAGCCCCAGACGGATAGCCCCGCTTCCCGCTCCTCTCACCAGCATGGACGACTCCGCGTCAAAAACCCGGGCGATGACGTTTTCCGCCTTTTGGGTCGTAATCGGTTTTCCTATCCCCGGCGTAAATCCAAGGCTGCCTCTGCTTAAAGTTTCGCATCCCTCAAACTCCCTGGTGATGCTGTCGATCACTTTAAACTGAAGCTTTGCAGCCTCCCCCACAGACAGGCTTCTCAACGGATAAGCCCGCATAGTTTCATCCTCCTTCCAGTATCCGCCTGGGATTATGTATGAGCATCCTGTCAATGCTTTCTGCCGTCACGCCGTGTGCCCTCGCTGCAGGAAGAAAGTCCGTGAACAGATATGCATACCCCAGGCCGCCTCTGTATTTCAAATGTGATTTTCTTGTAATATCCATGGAAAGAACCACCTGGGAAATCATTCCCCTGTCCTGGATCTCCTTAAGGGCCTTTATCCGAAAAGCATCAGGACAGTAATGTTCCTTTCCAACAGTGTCAAAACCTACATTCACACCTGTCTCCAGAACCGAATAAATCGCTTCCATCTTCCCGGCCAGATCCATATGTCCGATGACAATCTTAGAGGGACTGACACCCCGCTCTGTGAGAAATTCTGCCTGTTCCCTCCCCAGGGTTCCCAGTGTCGTGTGAGTAGTCACAGCCACGCCTGTCCTTACAGCGGCCTGTGCGGCGGCGTCCAAAACCTTTCTCTCCTGCTGTCCCATCTTTTTCCTGCCGGTTCCAACCTCCCCCACGGCCCAGGCCCTTAAGCTGTTTCCCTCTATCCCCTGAGTTATCTCCCCAACCATAAATTCTGCCAGTTCTGCCGCCGTCCGCTCACAGACCCATGGGGGCAGAAACGGTTCTTTGTAAAATCCCGTACAGGGCAGAATACGGATTCCTGATGCTCTTGCAGCTGCCTCCATATACCTTATATTTCTTCCCATTCCGGTATTGGTCACATCCAGGATAGTTCTCACCCCGTATTGATACAGCTCTCTTAATTCCTTTACAGTCTCCTCAAAACAGTCTAAACGGCAGTCATCATCCCTCTTTATCCCGGACAGATCCAGGGTTGTATGTTCGTGCATCAGCGTATAGCCCTGTTCCATTTTCCTTTCTCCTGCCGCCGTTTTGTTCCCCGTTTTGATCCTGCAGTCCTTTCCGGGCTCGTTGCCCGCCCCATCCTGACGGATGGCCTTTCCGTCAGCCGTCATAAAGCCCTGCCTCCAGCACTCCCATTGGGAAATACGCGTCCAGGTTCCTGAAATACCGCTCCAGCAGTTCATCATCAGCCGCCGGAAATCTGCGGGCAATCTCAAACAGCCGCCGAATGTTCTCCGGTTTTGACCGGCACATCAGCACATAGCCGCTTGCCAAACCGCCGTCCGGAATACACAGTGCTGTAGCTCCTGCCATGTTGGCCACGCGGATAAAATGCTTTCCGCTTTTTGCCTGGTCAGCCTGGGTTTCCCCGTCAAAGTGGCCCAGAATACTGTCACCCAGGCCGTCCACATCAATTCTCTTTTCATGGTGGATCACCACGTCCCACACAGGCAGCTGTTCCCTCAAAAAGGCAATCAAAGGTTCCCTGGCATTTCCAGGGGGCGGAAATACCCCGGTTTCCAGGCGTATCGTTTCTGTCTTTCGTTCTGTCTCTCCACCAAAGTAACTTCCTATCTTTTCCCTGAGCCCCTCCGGACAGAGTACTAACACCTCCTGCCCGTCATGGAAGCCGTCTCCTTTCAGGCTGATTCCCAGCCCCGCCTCTGCCGCCTCTTTAAGGATCTCCAGGTCCCTGGCAATAAATCCCAGAGAAGGGGTAAAACACAGCCCATCCGTGGATTTTTTCTCATATTTCTTCATATGCTCCCTCTCCAGGAGCGGGCTGATAAACCCATAGCACTGCAGGCTCATGGCCGGAGCCAGCACCGAACCGCCTCCGTCCGTGCCGATTCCCAGATCATTGATTCCCAGAAACACATTGACGGCGGTCCCGCTGCTGGAACCGGTCATCGGACGTCCTGTCAGGGGATTTTTAATCATCATATCCACAGCCCTTCCGTTGACGCTGCACCGATCCAGCGTATGCAGCTCATACCCCATTTTCCGCAGAGTCCGCAGAAGCCCTGCAGGAATCGGTGCTGCATGCTTCACCCCAAGATAGCGGACTTTCTCAAACCGCTCTGCGGCGCGGATGGCCTGCGGATACACCTTCTCCACGGAACCGTAAGGGTCTTTCAATGCCAGAAACGTCTGCATAGCCAGCCTGACAACGCGCCTCATTCCAAAATCCCTTTCATGATAACAGGAATCACACGGCTTGCCGCTTCCGGCACAAACCCAAACGCTTTCTTTCCGCTTTTAATGGCTTCCAGAATCTCATCTTCCTCCAAAACCTTTCCCACCATGGCTACGGTAATGCATTTGTCCATGCCGTTCATGGCGATAGCCATCCCCAGAGCCCCTCCGGCCCCGGTCTGGCAGGAGCCGAAGTAATAATCTGCCTGGCCGCTTTTTAAAGCCATGGCCGCCTGAAGGTCCGGCATGACGGCCACCTCTGTCCGGCCGTTTCCATACCGTTCAATCAACTCCGCATTTTCCTTCTTGTTCAGCGCTCCGCCCACTACAATCTTCATAATTTTTCCTCCGCTTTCTTCTGCTGAAAATATACGTCTCTGATTACACATCTCTTTACACCAATGAAAGACCTAAAATCTTAATAAGGTTTGCCACAAATCCCATGGCTATGGTGACCACCGGCCCCACCGCCATAGGGATGAGGAACGGCTTTTTGGCACATTTGTTCATCATCCACACGATCATCACAATCATGGAGCCTACATAGGACATGCCCACCTCGTTCATGATGGCCGCGGAAGCCGTAAATCCTCCCACCAGAAGGGCCACCTCCAGAATCTGGGACATGGCGTTGCGGATGTGATCCCCAAGCTCCCTGAGAGCCGGGAATTTGTCCAGCATATTTCCCACGCTTCCCAGGAAAAAGGTCTCCAGCGTGATCACCCCGGCTCCGCCTGCAAATGCCGCAATGCAGGTTACAGGAGCCGCAAACCCAAGGGACGCGCAGAACATCCCCGCCGCAACGGAAAAATACGCGCCTGCCGGTGAAAAAACGCCGGTCACAATGGCCGTGGTATACACAAGGGGTATGTAACCTACCGCCCGTACACAGGATACCAGGGCAGCCTGGGCAAACTCATGTTTCATCTGCAGCGGCCCGGAAATCACGTCTGTGGTCAGAAGGCACTGGGAGGACGCCACGGAGAGCAGCCCGCCCATAACCAGAAAGTACTTCCAATTCTTCTTAATACGGTTCACATTGTCCGCAAAAATATTGGTCAGATCCGCACCGATGGCCTCGTTTTTCACCTGAACGGTAAACACAATCATCACAATGGTGCCCGCCAGCATGGCCATACCGTCCGCATTGAGGGAAAGCTTCAGTTCCCCAAACTGGAATACACCGAAATTCTTTATCAGCACATACACTGCCAGCGTGATACATGCCGTTACAGCGCCCTTTTTCACCCCATGCTGGTAAGCCGTGGCCAGAGCCGGAAAGATGGCGAAGGTGGCGACTACAATATCAGCCACATTTCCGATATAAGGCAGGAAGTTTACCGGAAGGGCGGCAAACAGCCCTGAAATCGACGACATAAACGCCACTACCAGGATTCCCCACACAGCGCCGGCTGCCGCCGACATCACAGTGCCTTTGGGAGAATCCGGACACCAGGTACCGATAATATCTCCCATCAAAAGAAATGTGTGGATGATAATGATTCCCATGGCTATGGAGTTGGTAAAACCAAACCCCACAATCAGCCCGAAACTCACGGCAAACGATGTGGCAGCCAGAGATTTCCTGTCCATCCTTTTGCTGAAATATTCCGTATATACAGGGCGGAATCCGTCATTGTACACAGCTACGTTTTTGTTGGCCAGAATTGAAGACATGGCGCCGATTCCGGCTGCCAGCAAATAATTCAACATAATTGTTCCTCCATTTTCCTTTGCTATTATTCTTGTTTTTTTGGCCGGCTCCCTTTGTGCCCTCCTTTCTGCCGCCGCGCCTGCATAACCGGAACTTCAAACCTGACCTGTTGCCTTCGGTTCTCTGTTCCGAAACTCTATTTACATAAAAAGGTTGCACAAGTGGACAGTCAGAAAGTCTGTCTCCGTGCCGGTAAACTTTGCGGGAGCGTCTCTCAAAATCCTCTCCCCCAGGCAAACCGCCTTCTCAAAGCACGGCTCTCCTTTAACCGCTTCAAACGTCTCGGCCCCAAGGGCCTCCTCCCCCGTCTCCCCCCGTTCCATCCGGTCTGCTGCCATGGCTAGATGGGTAATAAGCATATTCAGCTTTTCCAAATCCAAATCCTTATGCTCCTCTAAAAGGATCCGGGCCGCTTTCATGCAGAAGCCGGCGGTCCTTTCTGATATCATCTCCGCCCCAATCATCAAATCCAGCCTTTCCCTAACTATTTTCCCTGAGTCCATATTCCCTCCCGGTTTATGTCATTTTTTTCCTCTGTTTCCATGAATATACATTTTTTTGTATATTGACTCTTGCAATTCGAGAGTCCTTACAGCCGGACTCCCGCACCGACACCTGTCTCGTTTCTACGGCAGGAAGCCTAAAAATAAGGCCTCCTTTCGCCGGATCTCACCTCATTCAAAATCTTTAAAGTTACATCTATATTAATATGCTTTTTCAGCAGCTCCGCCAAATAGGTGCTGCCTTTTTTTATGACAATCACCGCAGTGGAAAACCGGCTGCTGTACTCATCTTCTTTTAAAAACACCATGTTCCACTGGCTTAAGTAGCCGCTCTCTATGATTCCGTCATAATTCCACACGCCGGCGTCAATGGTTCCGTCCAGCAGCGCGGATATGGTCTGCTGAGTTCTGATGTTAACCCTCTCCACCTGTTTGTCCTGGATCAAATTCTCCGTAATACGGCTCTGATCCAGAGAATCCTCATCGTAAGCCACCCTCATGCCGTCACATATGCCCTCAGCCCTCCGATCTCTCAAAAGCAGCACATGTCGGGACAGATAGCTGCCCGCCCCGAAATTCATCAGGCACTCAATCTCTCTTTTACAGGCAATGGCGTACTCCGCCGCATACTGGGATGTGACCGCAAACTGGTAGACTCCCGACTCCACCAGCTGAATCCTGCCCACAGCGCCTCTGGCATAGGCCATGTTAAACTTAAGCCGATCTAACTGTGCATACACCGCCGTGGCAAAGCCCTCATAGGTGGTGGAGTAAGGCAGCGGCATAATGCCCATAAGCTCCTGCTGCACACAGTTCTCCTGAAGCTTTCCATAGTCAAGGGCTTCTATGTAAGTCCCCTGATGGCCGTGATGGGTCAGGCGGACGGCGCCAATCTCTTTTAAATAGTTAAAGGCATTCTGCATGGTGCCCCTGGAGACCTGAAATTCCTCCTGATAGCAGGAAATCGGCGCTATCCGTTCCCCCACATCTTTGGAAAGCAGGTCAAGGGCCAGGTTGCTGACAGTCACTCCCTTTTTCTGGTACAGTATCTGGTTGGCATCGGATTTCATAAGCGTATCCTCTGATATCCGGAAATCCCGGCTTCGTACTCTGCATTTAAAAAAATAAAACAGCGATGCCGGCTCTCCTTTTGAATGTTCATTATTTTGTACTTTATGGGTACATACTAGCATTCTTTGTATAATATGTCAAGTATTTTCTTATATGTTTTGTCTTTTTAGTCATAATGCCGTTACTGTTCACACCAATATCATAATGCCGGGCACTCTCATTTTCCTTTCATACTTTCCCTTTATCGTGAAATACTAAGAATGTAATCATCTATGATCAAACAGAAAAGAGGACGAATCATGGTAACAGACAATCGAAAGGTAGTATTGATAGGCGCAGGGATGGTGGGGATGAGCTATGCTTACTCCCTTTTAAATCAAAACGCCTGTGATGAACTGGTGCTTATTGACCTGAACAAAAAAAGGGCGGAAGGCGAAGCCATGGATCTGAACCACGGCCTGGCTTTCTCTGCCGCCAACATGAAAATCTATGCAGGAGAATATGAGGACTGCAAAGACGCGGATATCGTGGTGATCTGCGCAGGTGTGGCCCAGAAGCCGGGTGAAACCAGGCTGGCCCTTTTAAAACGCAACGCCAAAGTATTCCGCTCCATCATAGAGCCTGTAACCGCCTCCGGGTTTGACGGCATCTTCCTTGTTGCCACCAACCCGGTTGATATTATGACAAAGATCACCTACATGCTGTCCGGATTCAATCCCCGGAAGATCCTTGGAACGGGCACTGCCCTGGACACGGCCAGGCTTCGGTATCTTCTGGGCGAATACCTGCGGGTGGATCCGAGAAATATCCACGCTTATGTCTTCGGTGAACACGGAGACAGCGAGTTTGTGCCCTGGAGCCAGGCCCAGCTGGCCACAAAATCCATCCTCCAGCTGTGTGATGAAAACCCGGAGATTGACAGGGAGCGGTTAAAAGAGATCGAGGCAGAAGTCCAGGGTGCCGCCTACAAGATCATTGAGGCCAAAAACGCCACCTACTACGGCATCGGCATGGCCTTAACCCGCATCACCAGGGCCATCTTCGGCGATGAAAACAGCGTCCTCACAGTGTCCGCCATGCTTAGGGGCGAGTACGGCCAGACAGATGTGTTCTCCGGCGTTCCCTGCATCATCAATAAGAACGGCGTCCAGAGGGTTCTGAAACTGGCTCTGACCCAGGAGGAATTAGGGCGGCTTGGCCAGTCCTGCGATGTGCTCAGGGACAGTTATGAGGAGCTTGCAAGGGAAGGGGAAGCGATGTAGTATCTCAAAAAAAGCCAGGACACTCCGGTTTCCTGGCTTTTTTATCTGAATTACGGCTTTCCATCCGATTGAGCTTATGCCTCTTTCACCAGGGCCGCAAAATCCACAGCCTCCTCCGTCGGAACCATCTGGGCGGTGATCTTCACGCCCCTGGCTGCCAGATACAGAAAGTCCTCGATATCCTTATCCGACACGCTGACCGCCTTTTTCAGCATCCTGGTGTTCTGCTTGCCTCCCATGTTTCCCACATTGATATGCTCCATGTGGAAGCCCCGGTCATAAAGGCCTTTCATGGTTCCCGGCCCCTTGGCCACGATAAAAACCCGTTCCCCCTCATATTTGCCTGCACAGAGGTTTGCAGCCGCCTTTTCCACTGTCAGGATAGACAGCTTACACTGTTTGGGACAGGCCATCTTTAAGGCCTCTTTGTTGACTGCATCCTTCACTACCAGGTCGTCCACCACCATGATTCTGGTGGCCTTTGTGGCCAGACTCCACACCGCTGCCACCTGACCGTGGATCAGGCGGTCATCGATTCTCACATTCACTATCTCCATCATTTCAGCCGTCCTCCTTATTTTTTCACTTTTACAAACACCGGGGAAGTCCAGGCCGCATCCCCGTTTTTCTGCCAGATCCGCAGACGGACATTGCCGTCCTGCGAAAACTTGATCTTCCTGGAACCTTTCACCTCATAAGAACTCTGGGGATAGGCCTTGCCCACCCGGAATTTGTAGGCGTTGTGCCACCAGGGGTCATCCCGGTAATGGGTAAGTTCCCCCCAGGTTTCCTGTGTCAGCTTTCTCACCTCATCCCACAGGGCAAAGACCCGGGAACTGTCCAGCAGCTGCCGCACAGACAGAGCGTATTCCTTCCCGTCGACGGTCAGTTTCATCACGCTGTCCGCATCTGCCTCCACCTCAAAGATAAATCCTTCCGTGGTCACGTTGGAGGGCCCCATCCATTTGCCTGTGGCCGTGGACTGGTAGGTGGTCATGGAAAATTCACAGTAAGACTCCTCCACCATTGTCAGATCCTGACCGTAATTGTTCCAGCACTTCTCGATACCAAGAATCCTGCCGTCCACATCCAGGCGGCCCTCCCAGTTTTTGATCCAATGATCCTTGTACACCCTGGTGTCCGGCCCCCAGCCCAGCTCCAGACGGAACTTAAACCGGATCACTCCCTCCGGCCGCTGTCTCTCCCAGGTGCCGGAGGGAACCACCATATCCTCCAGGACATTATCCTTTAAGATCTCAATTCTGTCCACCGCGGCCGTGCCTTTTACAGAAAACTCCAGCTGCACCTGGCCGTCCTCCGCAGTCACCTCGCTGCCCATGGCCCCGCCGTTTACCGTCTCGTCCACCTCGATCCGGCTCTGGGATACCCCGTAAACCCGCCGGTTCTGCCAGGCCTCCCAGATGGCCTCCTTGGTCCGATCGGAAGCCAGCGTGCACATGCTTCCGTGCTCGAACACGCCGGGCACGCTGTGATTATCGCCGGCAGCTATAGCTCCTACCTTGCAACCCCTCTTTAATCCCTGCTCATAGGTCGTCTCCCCGGTTCTGGGGCCCATGTGAACATGGCGGTTCATGGTCAGGGGACCGTCGTCATTTTCACTGCAGCCGTGGCTGGAATAGATCTCCGCAAAGGGAGAGAAGTGCTCATCATGGGTATCCCAGTTTTTCCCTCTGGAACCCGGCTGATAGGCCAGGTGGTGGGGGATGCCGATGACCGGCTGTCCCCTGTAAGTCTCTGCCAGTTCCTGATACCGGAGGGGATGCTTCTGATCCCCGTCATTGTTCAGGAAAAACACATTGTGGTCTCCGTCCAGCCCTGCTCCCTGCCACTCGTAGCCCATAAACATGAGAAACCCGTCTTTTTCGGCCTGTTTGGCCAGTCTGCGGACCTGCTCCCAGTCCTCCCCGATAATCTCGTCTTCCAGGCGATCCTCCACCGCCAGCCCTGACGGGGTGGGACGCATAATAAACGGATAATAGGCGATGGGCCAAAAATCCATCTCCTTCCTGATCTGCTCGTACCACATAGGCAGCTGAGCCATCTGATCATGGTGAATATTGCTGTGCATATCTGTCCAAAGTTTTTTATATTCCATAGGCTCTCCCTCTCTATCGTATCGGCTCCCTGACAGTGCCGGGGGAAAATGCAACCGCGGCCCACTCCTTGGGTCTCACTGCCTTTCCCCAGGCTTTCAGCCGTTTTTGTCTGTTACAAACCTTCCGCTCCTGCCGGATCAGGCTTTCGATCTCCTGTTTTTCCAGGAAACATCCGGCTTCCACGGCCTCCCTGATCTGCGCCTTTGCCCTGTCCGGACAAACCTCCGCCAGATTCCGTGTCTCCTCCCCGTCTGTCTCCAGATCGTAGACATGCCAGACCCCCTGGGCCCTCATAACCTTATATCTGCCGCAGACAGCCGCCTCGGCCAGAAATTTTTCTCCGTCCCTCTCCAGCATCTGCTGAATCCGGATCCAGTGTCCCGCCAGGTTCGGATTCCCCGGATCCGCCGCCGTACCTCTGTGCCAGTCAGACACATCATCCGACTCCCCCGCTATAGACAGGAGGGTCCGGGATATGTCCAAAAGTCCTATGGGGTCCCGGCATATCCCTTCCGGGATACCGGTTCCCGCTGCCACGAAAGGCACCCGCAACGCGTGTTCATACAGGGTCTGTTTTCCGAAGATCTTTCTCCTTCCCAGCTGCTCCCCGTGATCCGACAGGTAGAAGAACCGGTGATTCTTATCCCCCCGGCCTCTCCTGAACCGGTCATACAAAAGCCCCACATAGCTGTCCACCTGCTCTGCCAGACCGCAGTAAGCTGCCCGGCAGTCCCTAAGCAGACCACCGCCGCACTCCTTTTCGTACTCCTCATAGATGGCAAGTCCGGGGATATCCCGATCCCTCTCACACTCCTCTCCTCCTATTTTGTATAGGTACTCTCAGAATCTCTTTGGGCCTGAGCGGGATTCCAGAAGTACATGTATGGGCATACACCGTTTTGCGGCGCCTGCGGTATGGCCAAAATGGATTCTTTCCCTCCGTCATATGGCCATTCGCCTTCGGCGTTACCTTCACATCGTCAAAATTCCTTTTGCCTACTCCTCGTACTCGTCGTCATCTGCTTCCTGTGATACCTGAAACCACACCATGGCCTCCCGGCCCGCCACAAGCGCGGACTGAGCCAGAGCCTGCGCATTCTCCTTTCCTTCTCTAACCATATACCCGTCCAGGATCATGGGGAGATTGGCGCCGCCGATGACCTCCACAGACTTTTCCCCTTCCATCTTCATGCGGATGGAGACATTAAAGGGAGAACCGCCGGTTAAATCCGCATAGATGATGATCTCCTGACAGTCCGCCAGACGGTCTGCCGCTTTCTTAAGCTTCTCCGTCAGCACCTCCACCGAATCTTCCGGGAGAAAATCCACCATCTCATAATGAGCCGGCTCTCCCGCCAGAAGCCTCAGCCCGCTGGTGATCCCGGCGGCAAAGCTTCCAAGCCCTGTGACAATCATACCTGTCATCCTACCACTCCTTTCCACTTTTATGGGATAAACATCTGCAGATTTAAGTCCCCGGCCAATCCTCTTTCGGCGCCGGCTTCTGCAATTCCCGTTTTTGTTCCCCCTCACACATAATCTTCCGGATTCCTGGAACTGGCTTTCAGACATTCTTTCCGGTTCACTTTCCATCCGGGCTTCACTTTTGCAAGCCCGTTCCCAACCGGATCATCCGTCTTCTCCTGATAGTTTGCAAGCCTTCTCCTCATATCCAGAAGCACCTCCTGATACTCCGGCTCCTCCACCAGGTTTCTCCTTTCCCCCGGGTCATAGACCACTTCATACCGAAATAGGTGTAACAAAAATATGATTGGCAAAACAACAGGAAATACCGCCAACAGTCAAGATTTGATTGATAAAAGACAATATCTCTGATAGAATGGATAAAACAGATACAGAAAACAGGCAGAAAAAACATCTGCCGGATAACGGAGGACTGTTATGCGGAAAGTCAGTTATTTACCCTTGTGGCATCTGCTCTTGGAACGGGGAATGACCAAGAGCCAGATGCGCATTGAAGCAGGGCTTACCACGAATGTGCTTGCCAATATGAACAAAGGGCAGCACATTTCTATGGAATCGCTCATACGGATATGTGATGCGCTGGATTGTGAACTGAAGGACGTGGTGGAACTGGTAAAAACAGAGGAATAATCTCCCACAGTTTTGAAAACGGGGAATTGCAGATGCCATGCAGTTCCTTTTGTTTTGCAAAAATTCAGTCCTTATTGCGTTTCTGTCTTGCACTGTTCCGCCGTTTCTTTGCGTCAGGCTCCAAGATTTCAGACTGACCGAGTATATCTGCCATATCGTTAATATTCTTTTCAGTCGGCTTGATTTTCAAAAACTGGCTGAATATGTAA
>JAAWLV010000063.1 GCA_022798105.1 Hungatella sp. | reverse complement strand
GGAATGCCTGGCATATCTGAACCCGGTCGGCACACAGCCTGCCTCCCCTCGCTGGCTCCGCGACTAAATCCGCCTCTGCTCACTTAACAATACAGCAATTTCATTATTTTGCCATTTTGTGTAAGAATTTCCTGCAGAGCGAAAAAGAGGAACCGCCCCAAAAGGCAGTCCCTCTCTTCTTATTTTATATTAATTCCAATCCGGCTCTCTCGGCTGTGAAAAGGTTGAACCATCAGGCACGGATTCTCCGTTAATTTTAGTCAGAACCCCGTTGTTGTTGGTCGTGTATTTTGTTCCGTCGCTGTCTTTCAGAGCAGAACTGCTTCTCATGACCTTGCCGGAAGCATTCACCACATAGTTGGTAGCTTTCCCGTTGGTTCCCGGTATGGTTATAACGTCATATTTCATGCCGTTATCCGCCGTCTGCAGCTTTCCCATATAATACAGGGAACCGCTTTGAACGCCGGTAAAGCCTTTGCCGCTGCTGGCAAAGTAGTACTGGCACCGATTTCCGTCATTTTCCTCCACCGTTATTTTGCCGCTCATCACTGCACAGGAATTGGGGTCAAAATAGTAGGACGTGTACTCACCGCTGGCAGACTTGCCTGTATATACTTTTTGAAGCCCTGTTACCGGTACTCCCAGTTCATTAAACAGATAGGTTTTTCCGTTAACCCTGAGAAAATCCGCAGTACTGGCTGTCCCTTTGACCGGCCCCGATTTGGGAACACCGCTGTTGGAAAAGTAAAACCACTCCACATCATTCTCATATCCGCTCAGTTCACTGGGCGGGGCTGCCGAATACCAGCCGCTTACAGCTTTGCCATTATTGCCATAGAAGCGATATCCGTTAATCGTTCCGTCCTCCGCATTGGTTCCGCCTACATAGGCCCAGCCTGTCTGCATGGCGCCGCGGCTGTTAAAACAGTAATAGGTTCCGTCTATCCGCTTTTCACCGCACTGGGCGTCATTTTTTAGCTCCGGCACGAACTTTTTCCCGCTGTTGTTAAAATAGTACCATCGTCTCTCGTCATCCTCAAAAGGATTTCTGTCCTCTCCGTCTCCATCAGGCGGATACAGCTTCTGCCAGCCTGTCACTGCCGCGCCGTCCTCTTTCGCGTAGGACATGTTGTCATCCAGCCATCCGGTCTCCATGGTTCCGTAAGAGTCAAAATGATACCATCTGTCCTTAATCTTCTTCCAGGAACTGGTCACCGCCTTGCCGCTGTCCTGAAAATAATACCAGTGATCCTCTGAGGTAAGCCCGCTGTAATTGGAATTCAGCTTCATCCACTTTCCCGCCACCATAATTCCGTTAGAATCTACATAGTAGGTTTCATCCACCCATCGGTCTACCGCCATCTGTCCATAGCTGTTGAGATACCGCCACTGATTATCAGCGCCTCTTTTCCACTCATTGGTCACCTGCTCGCCTGCATTGTCATAGTAGACCCACTGTCCGTTTTCCATGGCCCATCCTGCCGCTGCCATGGATGTAAAGCCGGTTCCCAATGTCAAAAACGCTGCCAGCCCCAACATCAATATTCCTTTTTTTCTCATGCCGTTTTCTCCTCCTCCTTTCAGCCGCTTACTTTTTATTTTAACAAGACCTGCCAATTTATTCAACCTGATAATCTTTCAATTCTATTACGTTTTCCTTTAGGTTTGTCTTGACTCCCTATACCCGCTCATTTATAATCAAAAAAGTTATCGTCAAACACCCGTATGTAAAAGCTAATTCGGGATACTCAATACACTTAAGCGGAGGATATTATGTGGATTGCAGACCATTGGAATGATTATGAGGTAATCGACTGTTCGAAGGGAGAAAAACTGGAGAGATGGGGAGACTTTTTTCTGATACGTCCGGATCCCCAGGTAATATGGGATGTTCCCAAAACACACCGGGGCTGGACGCACCCCAACGGCCATTACCACCGCAGTGCAAAAGGAGGCGGGCAGTGGGAATTTTTTAATCTTCCGCAGCAGTGGTCCGTAAACTACCGCGGCCTGACATTCAACCTGAAGCCCTTCAGTTTTAAACACACCGGCCTTTTTCCGGAACAGGCCGTCAACTGGGACTGGTTTGGCAGCCTGATCCACCAGGAAAACCGCCCCATAAAAGTGCTTAACCTGTTTGCCTACACCGGCGGGGCCACCCTGGCCGCCGCAAAGGCAGGAGCCGCCGTCACCCATGTAGACGCCTCAAAAGGTATGGTCAGCTGGGCAAAAGAAAATGCAAAATCCAGCGGCCTGGAAAAAGCTCCCATCCGCTGGATCGTTGATGACTGTGTAAAATTTGCAGAGCGGGAAATCCGGAGAGGCAGCCGATATGATGCCGTTATCATGGATCCCCCCTCTTACGGCCGCGGGCCTAAAGGAGAGATATGGAAAATCGAAGATGCCATCCATCCCCTTGTAAAATTGTGTGCCGGTCTTCTCTCAGATGCCCCCCTGTTTTTTTTAATCAACTCCTATACCACCGGTTTGGCCCCGTCAGTTCTCGCTTACATGCTTTCCCTGGAACTTACCCCAAACTATAAAGGAGCTGTAAGCGCCGGGGAGATCGGCCTTCCCGTATCTCAAACCGGACTTACGCTCCCCTGCGGCGCCTCCGGACGGTGGAGCCTGTCCTGATACGGATTAAGCCCCAAAGCCGTTTCACCGTCCTCCGTTTAACAACATCCACAACCGGGGCAGGCGCCTTTTCAGCCAGGCGCCCCACCGGCTGCTGAACCAGACCATAATCCCGGGCATTACCAAAAACAGGGCAACCGGAAACAGCCAGTATCCCGGAAGCACTCGGGCGGCTGTTTTGTTTATCAGGCGGACCAAGGCAAAATGGGTGGCGTACAAAAAGAAATTATACTTCATCCACCCTTTTGCCCCCGGCAGCCAGTCAGGGTTTGCCATCAGCCATAATCCCTGAGGCATCATAGCCCGATACCATACTTTCGCCCCTATTCCCTCTGACTGGAACATGATTGGGAGCGCTATGGCGCCTACGGCTGCCCCTGCTCCTGCCAGTCCCTTTTTCCAGGACCATGAGCCCTCCACACACTCGGTGCCATGAATCCCCCAGAAAGCTGCCAGCCCGTAGTAAAACAACGCATCCAGATTCAGCACGGGAATCATGGCTCCTCTCTGCACCAGGTAAAACAGGGATATAAGCACTGCACATCCCAAAACCCTGCATTTTAAAACCCCGTATATAACCGGCGCGAGTATAATCAGAAGAATCAGCTGGTACAGATACCAAAATACGTAATTATAAGTATAATGAAGCACAGCGTCCACGGCTGTGTACCAGTTAAAAGGTACTTTCCCCTTCCCCACAATATCTGTCACAACCGGCAGCCGGCTTCCTATCACATATCCAAGATAATATATGAAATTCCACAGAAGAAAAGGAATCAGCACGCTTTTGATTCTGGATTCCCATTTCTTTTCCAGATTCTCCCAGCTGAAATTACGGTAAAATAAATATCCCGACATCATAAAAAATCCCGGAACTGCAATCTGAGCTACGGTATTCCCTAAAAAACGTTCAAATGCCGCCACCTTTTCCAAATCCGGCGACTTTCCCAAAAACACTTCCCCATTGGTGCAGTGAACCCATACCACAAGAACGCTGAACACAAACGTAAAACATGTGATTTTATTGCGAAACCGTGCTTCCTTCTCCACAAAATCCCTCCAGGTTTTGGATTTTTCAAATTTCTCCTGTATACTTTCATTGTAGCATACAGCCAAAACCCGTGACAATCATTTTTCCATAATTTTGCAGCGCTTTACGGTACAATCGTACAGGTATTTATAATCGTAATCACACCGATGATCAGCGCGTTTGTAATACCGGAAATATAGGGGTTTCTTGTAATCCGGTAGATGGCTCTGGACATAATAGCCGGTGCCGCGTTAAACAGGCCGCAGATTAAAACATTACCAATCCGCTTTCCAATCTGATTGTAATTAAAGCAGTTGATTGCAACAGAAACGGCGATGTAATAGGTAACGAACAGCAGTATGTAAGGCGCATAGCGGAAAATCGGCGCTTCAAAGGCTTTCACAGCCAGAATCCATATCCGGAAGTCAGCAAAAAAATAATCTTCTGTAAATACAATACCGCAGATATCAGGGCCATTGTTGAAAAAGCGCTGAATATTTGGGCGGATGGGCACATCGCAGGAGTAATGGGGAAAAATGAATTGTTCTTGATTCCGGTGGAGAAGGATAATGAAGAAGAGTGATTATGATCTGAAAATCATTCCGAATTTGCATCACTTGGAAAAGATAATCCCATATTAAGAAAACAGTGCCAGCGCTGTGACGCGATTGCAGCGCTTGAGGCGACAAAGAACTAAGAGCCGTATAGTTACCTGGGCCGTTGCGGAATTGTACGTGGGGCTGCTGCACAATTTAGTGTAACAGCCCCACCCTTTACATTCACAGGATACCTGTAAACAGTAACCATTTTCTTACTGCCCAGCTGGGAGGATGAACATAACGGCTGCACCGGCCGTCTGTCGCCCGTCCTTGTCTTTATCCTTTTACAGCTCCCATGGTAATACCCTGAGTAAAGTAATTCTGGAACATTAAAAATACCGCTACAATAGGTACCGCCGCCATAGCCGCACCTGCCATAATCACGCCGTAGTTGGTGGAAAACTCCTGCTGCAGCGTGGCTACGCCAAGTGAGATTGTCAGCTTTGTCCTGGAATTCAACATAACCAGCTGCATAAAATAGTCATTCCACGTATTAATGAAGGTGAAGATGGCCAAAGCTCCGAATCCCGGCTTCACAATAGGCATAACAATACTGCCGAACGTCCTTACTTCCCCGCTTCCGTCAATCTTGGCAGCCTCCAAAAGCTCTGTCGGTATATTTTCACTGAACTGTTTCATGAGGAACACACCGAAAGGCCAGCCGCACAGAGGAAGAATAATCGCCCAGGATGTATCGTGAATTCCCATAAAGCTCACCAGCTTCATAAGAGGGACCAGAATTACCTGCTTGGGAAGAGCCATGGCAAACACAAAAACGCTGAACAAAGCTGCCTGCCCGTAAAATCTTTTTTTGGCCAGTACATATCCTGCCATAGAAGATACCACGCAGACGATAAGCATGGTGATTCCGCAGATAAAAATGCTGTTCCACAGCCACTGGAGCGCCGGATTCTGCATCAGCTTGTGGAAATTTTCCAATGTGGGGCTTAAAGGGAACCACTCCGGCGGAAGTTTCACCGTGACCTTCTGGGATTTAAAAGCTCCGGTCAAAATCCAGTAGAAGGGGAAAATAAATATAAAACTTAAAATCAGCAGAAAGACCATGGAAATAATATCCAAAATACCTGTTTTCTTTTTCATCGCTTCATCCCCCTTCCTAATATTCCACATCACTGCCCAGAGCCTTAAACTGAACAAAACTGATAAATCCTATCATCAGCGCCAGCACCACTCCCATGGCATTGGCATATCCGTACTCAAACCGTTTAAAGGCATTCTCATACAGATAATACATAATCGTGGTGGTCCGGTAATTGGGACCTCCGGAAGTAAGAAGCTGAATCAGTGAAAAACACTGGAATGAATTAATGGTAGTAATTACCACAATATAGAGTGTGGTAGGAAGAAGGTTCGGCCATTTAATCTTCCAGAATACCTGAAGGTCATTGGCCCCGTCTACCTGAGCCGCCTCCACATAGTCCTTCGGCACATTGCCAAGGGATGCTATGTAAAGGATAATCGGCTGGCCCACACTGGTGGTAATCAGGATAATAAGAATGGCCCACAGCGCATACTTCTTATCTCCTGTCCACATAATATTCTTTTCAATAATATGTGCACTTTTTAAAAACCAGTTTAAAATACCGTTTAAGGGGTCATATATCCATTTCCACACAACCGTAACCGCCACTGTGCCTGTTACTACCGGCAGAAAGAATACACAGCGGAAAAACGAACGGGTAAACGGATTCTTCTCATAAGTCATAGCCGCCACAAAAAGCGAAAACAGTACGGTTATGGGCACAGAACCTACCACCAGAATAATCGTGTTAATCAGAGATTTCTGCCACACTTCGTCCTTAAACATATTCACATAATTATCCAGGCCGATAAATGTCATACCTTTCATGTTGTATCGGAACAGACTGGTCACAACTCCCATAATCATGGGCAAAAGCACAAAGATACAGAAAAAAAACAGTGCAGGCGCCAGGAATGCATAGGAAACAACCGTTTCCCTCATGCGGATTTTATTAAATTTCGTATGTTTCATGATTCCTCCAATCCAGCCGGCGGGGCCGGCTCTCATTAAAAGAGCCTCCTAAAAAGTTCTCCTCATACAAACCTGTATGAGGAGAAATTGAAAAGTGCCGTTTACTGCGAAAATGTCGGATCCTCCCGGTAGGACTGCGCATACACTGCGCGATCCGTATCAGCGCCCAAATGCCTGCTTTTGGCATTTTGTGTGCATCCGCCGGAGGCTCACAGGAAACCCTCTTTTATTCATGGTGGTATCGGCATTGCCGATATAAGGGGTTACTGAGCATTTACAATAGACTGGTTTGCTTTTGCAACAAAATCATTTACCGCATCTTCCGGTGTGGAATCACCGTTTAATACCGCCTGCAGCATCGGGAACCAGTAAGTTCTCATCTCCGCAAAGCCCTTGATGGTGTTGTAGTACGGAGAATAGTACTTGGTCAGGCTGGCGTAGAATCCCATCTCCGCATCGCCGGCGTACAGATCACCCATGGACTGGCGAACCGGGAACACGCTGGTTCTCACAACATCCTTCGGCCCCCACTCTTCATCGTTGCAGATAAAGTCGATAAATGTCTTGGAGGCTTCTGCCTTTGCCGCATCCCCATTGTCGAATACACAGAATCCGTTAACCAGATATTCCAGTTCCGGCTTGCCGTCCTGGGAGGGAAAAGGAAGCGCAATGGCGTCAATACCGTTCTCTTTGAGAGTTTCTGCTCTCTGGGATGCAAGCCCTGGAGACCACAGTGTAGTAAATGCCGTATTTCCAGCTACAAACTGGTCTACGTCCTCACCGCCGTTGTACGCGGAACCGTTAAGCATATAACCTGCGTCAACCCACTCCTTAATCTTTGTCATAGCTTTAATGCCGCCCTCATCGTTAAGGGTGTACTCCGTCACCTCATCGTTGGTCACCTGGCTGTCATACAGGTTGGTCACAAACGCACGGATACCCTGATCGCCGCCCTGTCCGGAGCAATACACGGTAGCGCCGTTGAGCCCTGCAGCGCTGAGTTTCTGCATCATCTCCTCAAACTGGGCGGTAGTCCATGTCCTGTCGCCTTCCTGGTTGATGCATCCGAGAGCATCTGCCTGTTCTAAAGCCTGCTTACTTACTGCCATACAGAATGCAGCCGTACTGATAGGATACATATAGTAACTGCCGTCATCGGATTTACAGGAATTTAAAAGAGCCTCATTGTCCACGTCTTTCACAAAATCGTCAGTAAACATATCATCAAGTTTCACCAGCTTCCCGTTCTGCGCATAGGAAATAATACGTCCCGGAGCGTCAAACAATACATCGCATACGGTTCCCGCCTCAATAGCGGCTGTAATCTTCTCGGGCCCTGATGTAAAGTCAATCGTTTCCAGATTCACCTTGATACCTGGATTCTTCGCCTCAAACGCTGCAATAATCTCCGCCTCGTAAGTTCCGGCCGGCTTATCTGCATCCTGAGCAAATGTGGGGAATGCCCACCAGGTAATCTCAACCGTATCCCCCGATGCCGCAGGTGCTTCCGGTGTTCCGGATCCGCCCCCGGCTGTGGTCTCTGCGGGAGCTGCTGTCGTGCCTGCCGGCGCTGCCGTGGTCTCGCTGCCTCCCTTCCCTCCGCATCCGGCCAGTGATGCCGTCAATAACGCCGCTGCCAGTCCCAATGATAAAATTTTCTTCATAGCTTGTCCTCCTATGGGAATTTTCACTAACATAAAGGGTTACTTTTCCTGTTTTTTGTGATATTTGGATTATATATCAAAAAATTTCTTTTGTCAACATGAAACTAAAAAGAAAAAATTTTCTTTTTTCTCCCCATTTTCCTGTAAAACAAGCCGTTTTTGAACATGGGCTTTCAACACAGTCTTTCCAGCACAGACCCTGATGTTCTCTCGTTGTTCTTGCTGCATATTTCAAAATACCGGCGGTAGTATTCCGTGTACATTAGATCAATTAAAAACAGCTGGCTTATCTCGCCTGATGTGGAACCTCCCTGTAGAGGTCCCTCGTTGGCGCCGCTGAGCATGGTAATATCCGCATAAGAAGTCAGCGGCGACTTGCTGAATCTGGTAATGCAGATCACTTTAGCCCCCGCCTGTTTCGCCAGCTGCGCCACATGAATGGTGTCTTTTGTCGCCCCGGAGTAGGAAAACACAACCGCCACCTCATCCGGGCTCATCATCGAAGCCACCATGGCCTGCATGTGGGAATCCTGAATGCAGTATACTTTTGGTTCTATGCGCAAAAACTTATTGGCCGCTTTTAAAGCTGTCAGGACGCTTGCCCCCACGCCGAAAAAATACACTTTTTTCGCTTCGTGGAGACAATCAATTGCCTGGTTAAAAATTCTTTCATCCAGCAGAGAGTGAGTCTCTGTCAAGGCGTGGACATTGGTATTAAGCACCTTCTGAGCCAATTCCTGAAATGTATCGTCTAAACTTACGTTGCCTGAAAACCGGCTGCTCCCTTTATCACTCTCATTGAGGCTTAAGGAAAGCACCATCTTAAACTCCTGATACCCTTTCAATTCCATGGATTTACAGAACCGAAACACGCTGGTATCGCCTACCTGACATGCCTCTGCCAGATCCGTAATTGACATAAACAGCACTTCCCTGGGATTCTGTAAAATATAATCAGCCACCTTTTTTTCTGCTTTTGTAAACTGATTGTATGCAGTCCTCATCTTTACCAAAAAATCGCCTTGCATCAATACCCCTCCTTCTGTCGTTCTTCCAACTGTTGTGATTTAAGTCTTTTTCATCTGCTCCATCGCCAGCCAGGTCGCCCCCATAAGGCCGGCCCGGTTCCCCAGGGCAGCCGTCTTCAACTCTACGTTTCTGAAACTGTCCATGATCCTCTCAGCCGTCTTTTCCCTCACCTGTTTCAAAATATACGGCTGTTCCATAATCCCTCCGCCCAAGATCACACAGGAAGGATTGAAAATATGTATTACCGTCACCAGGCCGTGAACAATCTCGTCAATCCACCGATCCACAATCAAATGTACCTGAGGCTCCTGAAATCTGGCAAAAATCTGTCTTCCGTTTGTTAGAGATTTGTCATATTTTTTAGCTTCTTCCACCAGGGCAGTGGCGGAAGCGTATTTTTCATAACAGCCGCAGAACGGCTCACCCGCCCTGCAGCTTTCCGGGTGCACCACCATTCCGCCGAACTCTCCCGCGGAAAACATGCTTCCCGAATAAATCTTCTTTCCAATAATAACAGCACCGCCTACTCCGGTTCCATAGGTGAGACACAGAAAGTCCTCGTAGGATCTGCCTGCTCCCCATACGGCTTCCCCCAAAGCCGCTGCGTTCACATCATTCTCTATTGCCGCAGGTACTCCAAATCCGGATTCCACAATATCCCGCAGCCGAGTCCCTGTATACCCCGGTATGTTCTCATTGGCATACCGGATATATCCTTCCACGGAGTTTACCTGACCGGCCGTACTGATTCCGACACCGTCAAAAGGACTGTATGATCTAAGGATCTCCAAAACCTGCTCCACCACATGAGAAGCGCCCTTTTTCGCCTCTGTATCCCGCTCTTTTACCTCTGTCAATTCCTGACCATTCCAAATACCGGATTTGATTGAGGTTCCGCCAATATCCAAAGCTGCTATCCGCATATCCGCCTCTTATCTTTCAATCGCTGCAACAAACCGTTTGGTAATTTCCAAAGGCCTGGTAATCGCTCCGCCAATTACAGCTGTCCACACCCCTGAGTCCAAAGCGCGTTTCAGCTGATCCGGCGTCCAGATACCGCCCTCGGCCACCACCGGCTTCTTACAATCCCGTGAAAGCCGCTCCATCAGTTCAAAATCCGGAAGAGTAATCCCATTTGTATACTCCGTATATCCGCGCATGGTAGTCCCCACTAGGTCAAAGCCTATCTCAGCCGCATGGATTGCCTCCTCATAGGTGGAACAGTCAGCCATAAACAGCTGATTCGGATATTTTTCACGTATTTCTTTAAAAAACTCGTCCAGGCTTTTCCCGTCCGGTCTGGGCCTGCGCGCAGAATCTGTGGCATCCGCAGCAATAATGGAAACCCCGCACTCTGTCAGAGCATCTATTTCTTTCATGGTAGGGGAAATATAGACATCGCTGCCGTCATAATCCTGTTTTACAATGCCGATAACCGGAAGATCCACCGCCTTTTTAATCTCCGTAATATCTGCAACCGTGTTAGCCCTGATTCCTGCTGCTCCCCCCAGCATAGCTGCATAAGCCATTCTGGACATAATGTAAGAACTGTGAAGAGGCTCACTCTCCAATGCCTGACACGAAACAATCAATCTGCCTTTGATCTGTTCTAAAATCTTCTGGTTTGTCTGATCCATCTTGCATCCTCCTTTAATTGGCCCTTTAACGTATTAAATATGTACCTTAACTATAGCATGACAAAAAACTATTTTCAATAGCCTTCTATGAATAAAAAAAATTTTTATTTTTCTTGCTTTCTTTTCCAATCAGTGCTATGATTTACTTAACAATGTAAACTCTATCTGAAAGGACAGGTACCCTTATGTCAAAGTATAACACAGACAAATTCCGACACATAACCGTTGCCCTAAACACTCCTTTTAAGAAGGACGGGTCTGTAGACGTGGATGCAGTAAAAGCCGTGTCCCGCTATTTCCGCGACAAGGGAGTAAAACAGATGTACGTATGCGGCAGTACCGGCGAAGGTTTCCTTCTGGATACCGAAGAGCGCATGCTGGTATCAGAAACCGTAGTCAATGAAGTGGGAGACGACATGAACATCATTGTTCATGTAGGCTGCCCGGACACCAGGCACTCATGCATTCTGGCAGAGCACGCAGAAAAAATCGGGGCCGCAGGCACCTCGGCAGTGCCCTGTGTCTATTACCGCCCAAGCGAGGAAAGCGTATATCATCATTGGACCGAGATCACAAAGGCTGCCGACCTGCCTTTCTTCATCTATAATATTCCTCAGCTGACAGGCTTCAACTTATCCATGAACCTGTTTCACAGAATGCTGGAGAATGAGCGGGTAGCCGGAGTAAAATGCTCCTCGGATCCTGCCCAGGATGTCCTCCGCTTTAAAAATGCCGGCGGAAAAGACTTTATCGTATTTAACGGTCCTGACGAGCAGTTTGTAGCCGGACGGCTTATGGGAGCTGACGCAGGAATCGGCGGCACCTATGGAGCCATGCCCGAACTGTACTTAAAGATGGATCAGTTGATTAATGAAGGGCAGTGGGACAAGGCAGCCCGGATACAGGCAATCGTTACCCCGCTTATCTACCGTCTCTGCTCCTTTGCTTCCATGCACGGCGCAGTAAAGGGAATCATTTCCCTGGATGGATGTCCTATGGGTGATCCCAGGCTTCCGTTCCTTCCGGTAGCCCTGGATAATCCTGAACTGGTTCAGCTCTACAAAGATATTAAGCAGGCTGTTGCTGATACAAAAGATCTGTAATCCGGTGTTACTGACAGGGGGATTTTATGAAAAAACATATCGTATGTTACGGCGACTCCAACACCCACGGTTATTGTGCCGAAACCGGCGGCCGTTTTAACGAGGATGAGCGCTGGACATGTCTTCTCCAAACATACCTTGGCGACAATTTTCTTGTTTTGGAGGAGGGCCTGTCAGGCCGCACCACCTGTTTCGACGATCCCATCCACGAGGGCCTGTCAGGTTTGGAGCACCTGTATCCGTGCCTTATGAGCCATGAGCCTGTGGATCTTCTGATCATCATGCTGGGCACCAACGACACCAAGGAGCGTTTCGGCGTCTCCCCTGCCTGCATTGCATTAGGGCTGAAGCGTCTCGTCGCCAAAGCCCAGTCAACCGACTGCTGGGGAGGTCAAAAGCCAAATATCCTCATAGTAACGCCTCAAAACATCGGCCCCCGGTACATAGACACAGACGTCGCCCTCACCATGGGAAAGGGCTGTGCTGAAAAGTCCCGGGGTCTGGCAAGTCAGTATGAACTTATAGCGAAAGCTATGGGATGCCACTATCTGGATGCCAACAAGATGATCACCGCCCAGCCCAATGAGGTGGATTTTATGCACCTGACAGAATCTGGCCACGGCCAGCTGGCCGCAGGACTGGCCAACTTTATTCTGGGAATCATATAAACCCCAGTAAAACAACCGGTTCTCCATTGGCCCTGTTTCACACAACAGGGCCATTTTTTAATCTTCTTTAAATTTCTTTTGCCGGCTTCCCTTTTATGTATCTCTATAAAATCCCAAAAAGTTCAGTCAGTTCGCCGATAATGCAGGAGGGCCTGATACCTCTCTCCTCCATCTCCTTTTCCCTTTCATCCTCACGTTTATTCCGGCAGAACCAGCAGGTGTCAATCCCTGCATCAATCCCGCCCCTGATGTCCGATGTAAGGGAATCGCCAATGACCAGCGCCGCTTTGGCATCAAACTGCTCCACATGACTCTTCACATAATCAAAAAATTCCCCGGACGGCTTCCCAGCACCTATCTTCCCGGAAATAAACAGCTGCCTGAAATATGTATCAAGCCCTGATCTGGCCATGCGGGATGTCTGAGTCTCCTCTACCCCATTGGTGATAACGTACAGCTCATACCCCTCCGCTTTCAGTTTCTCCAAAACCTGATGGACCTGAGGAATCTCCTGGATTCCCTGATTAAGATACCTGCGGTATGCCTGCTCCCAGAGCCTGCCGTCCACCTGCCTGCCATATCGGGCCATCAAGTTCGAAAACCTGCAGTTTACGCCCTCTTCCACGGAAATTTCGCCCCGTTCAATGCTTCTCCACAGATCTCTGTTCAGCTCTTTATAAGTATTGTATATCTCCTCTGTCCACAATTCCCCCATCTCCTCCATCATGGAACGGAAAGACTCTGCCTCATTGGCATCAAAATCCAGAAGGGTATTGTCCACATCAAACAGCAAGATTCTGTAGCCCATAATACACCTCCTTTCGACAAATTTTTGTGGCTAATGGAAATATTTTACCATGAATAGGTGAGAAAAGAAAGATATAACCTCCATTTATGCGTATGTTTTTAAAAGAAATTATCTAAAAACATTGTTCCAAATTATATTTTGATGGAACATTAAAAGAAAAATCTAAACTTAATTTATCAAACGTCAATGATGTATTACTTTCAGCTGATTATACAAGCTACTAATAAGTCCAAATGCTCTGATTTACTGTTGCAAAATTCCAAAAAGGGCTTCCCGAACCCTCGGAAAGCCCCATAAAATCTTACTTTTTACTGATTACTCAACGATAGAAACAACTCTGCCAGAACCAACAGTTCTGCCGCCCTCACGGATAGCAAACCGAAGTCCCTGCTCCATAGCTACCGGATGGATCAGCTCAACGCTCATCTCTACGTTGTCGCCAGGCATACACATCTCAGTACCCTGCGGCAGCTCGCAAACGCCGGTAACGTCGGTTGTTCTGAAGTAGAACTGCGGACGATAGTTGTTGAAGAAAGGAGTATGACGGCCACCCTCATCCTTGGTCAGAACGTATACCTGAGCGGTAAACTTGTGATGGCACTTTACAGAACCTGGCTTGCACAGACACTGTCCTCTCTCGATGTCGGTTCTCTGAACGCCACGAAGCAGAGCGCCGATGTTGTCACCAGCCTGAGCCTCGTCAAGCATCTTACGGAACATCTCGATACCGGTAACAACGGTCTTGCGGCTCTCCTCGGAGATACCTACAATCTCAACTTCCTCATTCAGATGCAGAGTACCACGCTCTACTCTACCGGTAGCAACCGTACCACGGCCGGTAATGGTGAATACGTCCTCTACAGGCATCAGGAACGGCTTGTCAGTCTCACGCTGCGGATCCGGAACCCAGCTGTCAACAGCATCCATCAGCTCGATGATCTTCTCGCCCCACTCGCTGCTGGGATCCTCAAGAGCCTTCAGAGCGGAACCCTGGATGATCGGTGTGTCATCGCCCGGGAACTCATACTCGTTCAGCAGCTCACGGATCTCCATGTCTACCAGCTCAAGCAGCTCGGGATCGTCAACCATATCGCACTTGTTCATGAACACTACGATATAGGGAACACCTACCTGACGGGACAGAAGGATGTGCTCTCTTGTCTGAGCCATAACACCGTCAGTAGCAGCAACAACCAGGATAGCGCCGTCCATCTGAGCAGCACCGGTGATCATGTTCTTTACATAGTCAGCATGGCCTGGGCAGTCAACGTGTGCATAATGTCTGTTATCAGTCTCATACTCAACGTGAGCAGTAGAGATGGTGATACCACGCTCTCTCTCTTCCGGAGCCTTGTCGATGTTCTCGAATGCTACAGCCTCGCCAGTACCCTTTCTCTCGTGAAGAGTCTTGGTGATAGCAGCGGTCAATGTAGTTTTACCATGGTCAACGTGGCCGATGGTACCAATGTTGCAATGCGGTTTGCTTCTCTCAAACTTTTGTTTTGCCATTTTATAACGTCCTCCTTAATCAGCCTTTGCGGCTATTCATTTGCGGCTGGCGCCGCAAAAGCGCCAGGCCTTTCATTTTATAATAGGCTA
>JAAWLV010000062.1 GCA_022798105.1 Hungatella sp. | reverse complement strand
GAGTGGGAACCGGCATATTCGGTGCAAGATAGGAGATGGGAGAAAAACTATGAGTCTGTTTGGAAGAATTATGGAAAGCATGCGATTAAGTGACGGTGACGATGACGACTACTTCTTAGACGATGACTATGAAGAAGAGGATGAGAGACCTCCCAGAAAAAGCCTGTTCGGGAAAAGAGACGAAGAGTATTACGATGACGAAGAAGAAGAGGAGGAAGCCCCGAGACCCAGATTTCTTGGGCGTTCTTCTAATAATAGTTCCAATAAAGTAGTTCCTATGAAGAGAAACATGGAAGTGTCCCTGGTGATCCCTACTTCCTTTGGCGATTCGAAAGAACTTTGCGATCATCTTTTGGCGGGAAAGACGGTGCTTCTGAACATGGAAGGCCTGCACACGGAAGTTGCCCAGAGGATTATTGACTTTGCCTCAGGCGCGGTCTACTCCATTAACGGTAATTTGCAGAAGATTTCCAACTACATCTTTATAGTTACACCTGACAATGTAGATCTGTCCGGCGATTTTCAGGACATCCTGGGCAATGTAGGCATGGGAGCGAACAACGGCCCCCTTGACATATCGGGGTTGAATCTGCGGTTGTAACTTATCTGCGTTTTTGGACAGGCTGCCCTGGGGCATATTTTACATAAGTGGACCGGGGCTTTATATGGTTTTGCGTAAATCGGTGGGCAGACGGATTTCCATGGGATATGGGTATTGGAGTCCGTTTGCCCATTTTGATAGGTAAAGGAGACAGAGGGTTATGCCAAAGACATTGACGGTACATCAGAATGGAAAAGCCATCTATGATATTGTTCTCGATACATCCTTTGACGGCCTTAAGGGCCGGGTGGAACGCCTCCAGACAGAGAGCAGGCGCATGTGCATCGTCACCGATACCACGGTGGCAGGATTGTACCTTGAACAGGTGAAGAGGATTTTAGAGCAGTGCTGCAGGGAAGTACAGGTCTTTATCTTCCCCGCAGGTGAGGAGTCGAAAAATCTGGCCACAGTGCAGAAACTGTATGAGACATTGATCCAAAACCATTTTGACAGAAAGGACTGGCTGGTGGCATTAGGCGGCGGTGTGGTGGGGGATCTGTGCGGTTTTGGTGCCGCCACTTACCTGCGGGGCGTGCCGTTTATCCAGATACCTACCACCCTGCTTTCCCAGGTAGACAGCAGTATCGGCGGAAAAACAGGGGTGGATTTTGCGGCGTACAAAAATATGGTAGGCGCCTTCCATATGCCCAGGCTGGTGTATACCAATGTGAGCACCCTGCAGACCCTGTCCGAAGAGCAGTATTCTTCGGGCATGGGGGAGGTAATCAAACACGGATTGATTCGGGACAGGGCATACTATGACTGGCTTGGGGCAAACAGGGAGGCCATCAGGGCAAGAAGGGGCGACGTGTGCCTGGAGATGATCGCGGGGAGCGATGCCATTAAGCGCCGGGTGGTGGAGGAGGATCCCATGGAGCAGGGCCTTCGGGCGCTTCTGAATTTCGGCCATACCCTGGGCCATGCCCTGGAAAAGCAGCTGTCTTTCTCCATGCTTCACGGACACTGCGTAGGTCTTGGATGCCTCTGTGCGGTGAAGATTTCCGTGCTGCGGGGGCTGCCGCAGTCCTGCCTGGACAGTGTGAAGGAGCTGATGGAAAGCCTTCACATGCCCACCTCCGTGTCCGGCATAGATGCCGGACGGGTTCTGGAAGATACAAAGAGCGACAAAAAGATGGACGGCGGCACCATCCGTTTTGTGCTGCTTAGAGGTGTGGGCGACGCATTTACGGATATGACGGTGACGGAGGAGGAGATGAGGGCCGGACTGAGCCAGGTCCTTTTATAAGGAGACGGATGACATGAATCGAAAACGCAATCATATAATTGTCTTTTTGGCGGGATTTTTGTGCCTGACATGGTTTGATCAGTGGACAAAACATCTTGCAGCAGGCGCCCTCGTGGGCAACGGGCCTATTGTAGTCTGGGACGGCGTGTTTGAGTTCCTTTATTCGGAGAACCGGGGAGCGGCTTTCGGTATTCTTCAGGGAAGGCAGGGGTTTTTCTTTGCGGTGGCGATTGCCGTGTTTGGTTTTGTGGCCTACGCCATGGCTAAATTGCCTGCGAAGAAGCGGTATGTTCCCATGGAGGTCTGTCTGGTTATGGTCATGGCAGGCGCTGCCGGCAATTTGATTGACAGGGTTTTCCATGGGTACGTGGTGGATTTTCTGTATTTTAAACTGATTGATTTTCCGATTTTCAATGTGGCAGACTGCTATGTGACCGTGGGCACTGCCTTGCTTTTGGTGCTCTTTTTGTGGTACTACAGCGACGAGGAGTTTGACATGCTTCTTCGGCGCCGGGGGGAAGAGGCGTGATGGGATCGGACGTTTGGGAGGAAGAGGGCTGTGTTTTGGACGTGGAAGCGCCGGAAGGGGTTTTTTCGGGGCAGCAGCTGGAGTTTTCTGTGTGTCCGGAGGATGCGGGGACCCGCATGGATATGTTTTTGAAAAATTCCTGTCCGGATTTGTCACGCTCTTATCTGCAGAAGCTTTTGAAGTCCGGGCAGGTGGATGTAAACGGCAGGCAGGTGAAGGCAAATTATAAGGTGAGCGAGGGGGATACGGTAAAGGTTGCGGTTCCCGAGGCGGTGGAACCGGAGATTGTCCCGGAGCCTATGGATCTGGATATTGTGTATGAGGATCGGGATGTGATTGTGGTAAACAAGCCAAAAGGCATGGTGGTCCATCCGGCGCCGGGCCATTATTCCGGCACTCTGGTAAACGGGCTTATGAGCCATTGCGGGGACGGGCTTTCCGGAATCAACGGGGTGTTAAGGCCGGGGATTGTCCACCGCATTGACATGGATACCACAGGGCTTCTGATTGCCTGCAAAAATGACATGTCCCACACCGCCATTGCCGAACAGCTGAAGGAACACACCATTGTCCGCAGGTACCGGGCTCTTGTCCACGGCGTCATGGAGGAGGATGAGGGCTGTGTGGACGCGCCTGTGGGACGCCATCCCACTGACCGGAAACGGATGTGCGTCAACGAGAAAAACGGGCGCAGGGCCGTGACCCACTACCGGGTGCTTAAAAGGTTTCGGGGCTTCACCTATATTGAGTGCCGGCTTGAGACCGGGCGCACCCACCAGATCCGGGTTCACATGGCCGACAGGCATCATCCGCTGGTGGGCGATTTTGTGTACGGGCCGGCAAAATGTCCTTTTAAACTTCAGGGACAGACGCTTCATGCGGGAGTTCTGGGGTTTGTGCACCCCAGAACCGGGGAGTATATGGAGTTTGAGGCGCCGTTGCCGGAATATTTTGAGAAACTGCTGGAAAAGCTCTCTTAAGGATGAAGAAGGGGAAGATGCGGGATGAATAGGCGGAGGAGACTTCCATGCTGGCCCACAAGTCCATCAATATTGCCACGCTGAATCTTTATCGGAACAAGCGGGGCGGGGATGCGGTGATGGTTATCGAGACCGACCAGAATATTCCGGCTTCCTCGCTGGACTGGTTAAAGCGGGTGGAGGGCATCTTAAAGGTGACCTGCCTGAATCTGGGGGAGGAGTAGATATGGCATATCATTCAATCGAGGAGATTTTGCAGTACTGCCGGGCTCACGGAAAAAAGTTTTATGAGGGTGTCCTGATTCCTCTGTTCCGTTCGGGCCAGGCAGAGCACGGGCAGATTGTAAAGAGTCTTTATGTGTCCGCCGGTATCGGCCAGGTTATTGCGGCCAGAGCGTTTATCGCCGGAGCCTCCGGAGGCTGCCAGGCGGAGATCGGGGCGGCGTCCTCCATGACGGCGGGGGCTCTTACGGCCCTAAAGGGCGGTTCCAACGATCAGATTGCCCATGCCGCGGCCATGGCCTTAAAAACCCTTTTGGGGCTGGTGTGCGATCCGGTGGCCGGGCTGGTGGAAGTGCCCTGTGTCAAGAGAAACGTCATAGGCGCCGTCAATGCCATGACCAGCGCTGACATGGCCCTTGCGGGTATTACCAGCGCGATTCCCGCGGATCAGGTGTTTGACGCCATGAGAGAGGTGGGGGAGAAGATGCACCCGTCTCTTAAGGAGACCGGGGGAAGGGGGGCTGGCCGCCGCCAAGGAAGGCGAACGGATTGCCAGGTCTCTGATAAGATAGAGAAAATTTATGTACTTTTTTGAGATTTTGTTGTATAATAAATCTATAATCAGAAGATTTGTGTGACAACAAGAGATCAGAAAGGAGAGATGTTATGAGCGATCATTTGGTTATCACTATCGGAAGGCACTGCGGAAGCAAGGGCAATGTTATCGGAAGGAAGCTGGCGGAAGTCATGGGGGTGAAGTGCTATAACAAGGAGCTTTTGGCGGAGGCAGCGAAGCACAGCGGTTTATGCGAGGAGCTGTTTGAGACCCACGATGAGAAACCGACCAACAGTTTTTTGTATTCCCTTGTTATGGATACGTACTCCCTGGGATATACTACCTCCGCTTATATGGATATGCCTATTAACCACAAGATTTTCCTGGCCCAGTTTGACACCATTAAAAAACTGGCCGACGAAGAGTCCTGTGTGATTGTGGGCAGATGTGCGGATTACGCACTGGCGGATAATCCCAACGCGGTTACGGTTTTTATCACAGGCAATGAGGCAGATAAGATTGCGTACCTGAAGGATTTGTACAATGTCAATGATTCCAAGGCCAAGGATATTATGATTAAGACGGATAAACAGAGAGCCAGCTACTACAACTACTACGCCAGCAAGAAGTGGGGCGATGCCAGGAGCTATGATCTGTGCCTTAACAGCAGTGTCACAGGCGTGGACGGGGCAGTACAGATTATCCAGGAATTTGCAAAGGTGAAGATGGCAAACAAAAAGTAGATAAAAGTAGCATGAAAAAGAATCCCTGGCGGGGAATAACCGGCTCAGGGATTCTTTTTTATTCAGGGTACGCCTGATTTTTTTGGGAAAGGCTATTCCATGAAAGGCTATTCCACGGTGACGGATTTGGCCAGGTTTCTGGGCTGATCCACATCAAGGTTTTTCCCGATGGAGGCGTAGTATGCGATAAGCTGTAAAATCACCGCAATGGGGAACACGGTAAATCGATCGTCGATGTCAGGGATCCGGATGTGTATGTCCGCAAGCCCTGGGTCTACCTGGGCATGTTCCTTTGTCAGAAGGATCACAAAGGCGCCTCTGGCCTTTACCTCGCGGACATTGGAGATCATTTTGGAGAATACATGCTCCTGGGTGGCGATGGCGATTACCGGGACTTCAGGGGCAATCAGGGCGATGGTTCCGTGCTTTAGCTCCCCGGCAGCGTAGGCCTCGGCGTGGATGTAGGAGATCTCTTTCAGCTTCAGGGCGCCTTCCAGGGAGAAGGCATAGTCCAGTCCCCGGCCCATGAAGAATGCGTCGCGGTGCTGGATAAGATGGGTTACCAGATTTTTTTCTTCCTCTTTCCGCCGGATCATGGCTTCCATGGCCGGGATTGCGTCCAGAAGCCCTGTCAGGAAGGAGGAGGCCTGATGCCTGGTAAATTTCTCCCTGACAAAAGCCATGCGGCAGGCTATCATGTACAGGGCCGCCAGCTGGACGGAATATGCTTTGGTGCTGGCAACGGCGATCTCCGGGCCGGCGTGGGTGTAGAGGACGAAATCGCTTTCCCTGGCTATGGTGGATCCTTTTACATTGACAATGGCCAGGGTTTTGGCCCCGTAGCTTTTGGCAAGGCGGAGGGCTGCCAGCGTGTCGATGGTCTCTCCGGACTGGGAGATAATGACTGCCAGGGTATGTTCGTCTATGAGCGGATCTTCATAGCGGAATTCCGAGGCGATGGAGACGGACACGGGGATCCGGAGGAGAGGCTCCATCAGGGCTCTGGCTGCCATACCGGCGTGCATGGCGGTTCCGCAGGCTGCCATATGGATGCTGCGGCAGTCTGTAAACAGGCTGTCGGGGACGGCGTCGTCCGTAAAATCGGGAAGCCCCTTTGACATGCGGGGCAGTATGGTGTTTTTCAGGGCCTCCGGCTGCTCGTGGATCTCCTTTAACATAAAGTGGGGGAATCCGTTTTTCATGGCTGAATCCATGTTCCAGTTTACTTCCGTGATCTCCGGGGTCACAGGGCTGAATCCGGTGTCAAAGAGGGAGATCTTGTAGCCGGTCAGCTTTACAATGCAGCCTTCGGGAACCACGAAATATTTTCTGGTGTAGGGGATAAGGGCGGTCAGATCCGAAGCAATCAGGGCCCCGGAGCGGGTGTAGGCGGCCACCAGGGGGCTCACCTTGCGGACTCCGTAGATTTCCCCGGGCCTGTCGTCAAACATGATGCAGAACCCGTAGGTGCCTTCCACCCGCTCCAAAAGGCTTTTTATGGCAGTCCCCGGATCGCCGCTGTAGAAGTGGTTGAGCACATGGGCGGCCACCTCGGAATCGGTCTGGGAGATTAATTTCCCCTCCAGAGAAAATTCTTTTGTCAGGCTGTGGTAGTTTTCGATAATGCCGTTATGGATCAGAGTTACCTTTCCTGCCCGGTGGGGATGGGCATTGGCATCTGTCACGCCTCCGTGGGTTGCCCATCTGGTATGGCCGATACCGCAGTGGGAGGTAGTTTTTTCCTGGGCGCAGGCCTCCTTCAAAACGGACACTTTCCCTGTTCTTTTTATCAGACGGATGTCTGAAGCCGTGTCAAAATAGGCGATGCCCGCACTGTCATATCCCCGGTATTCCAGCTGGGAGAGCCCCTCCAACAATATTTTTTTGGCCTCCAAAGGGCCGCTGTATCCGATAATTCCACACATATAGTTTTCTCCAATCGCAATTTTTAGTTTTTTGGGAGTTATCCCTTCATCACTGAGGGTATTATAGTCTTATCTGTTTTATGAGTCAATAGAATTATCAGGTCTTTGCCCGTACCATCTTAATTAATTATTAATGATTTCTTAGTGTATTTTCCTGCCGGAATGTGTTATATTTTTATAGTTATAGAAGAAGCAGGTGTTAGGTGTTTACAGATGAAAATAGAAAAAAAGCGTGTATGGCTGCGGCTTTTCTGCATGGCGGCAGGAGGCTGGATATCGGTTGCGGCTGCCGATGGATGGAATAAGCCGTTTTATGTGGAGGTTCCTGTTAAAGGAGGTCTGTCAGGACATGAAAGAAACGGATTTTTGGGAGAGGCCGGGGACATTTACGGGGAAATGCAGGAAGAAGAAGGCGCTGCGGGTCAGGCATCGGCGCTGTCTATGATGCCGGAGGCGGACAATGGCGAAAAAAAAACGGATGGGCGGACGGACGGCGCGGATTTTTCGAAACGGCTGAATTTTGCCTACTATTATGACAACGGGACGGATGCAGGGGATGTTTCGCGGAGTTATGCGGGCAGGGTGTATGAGAAGCTGCTGAAAAAAGAGGCGTCGTGGATGTCGGGAATTTTTGGACTGCGCCATGTATCGCCGGAAGCTATGGCGGTCCGGCTGGGGATGGATAAAAGTGCTGTTGCAGGAAGACGCCATCTAAACGGTGTTCCTTTAGAGGGAGAAAATAATGTCCGGCAGATCCCTTCGTGGAACCGTTTTCATGTTACGTTCCGCAACGGGGACGGAACTGCCGTTATGGGGCATTCCAATATAAAAGAGATTTTATCCCTTGCCAGTGTGTACGGCTATTATAACCAGGAGCAGTCTTACGATTTTCTGCTTACATATGGGGAGAAGCTTTGGAACAGCTCCCACAGTTACAAGATTTCTGTCAGCAGCGTGTATTACTGTCAGGGGGAATGCCTTTACAGTAAGGGCAGCAGGCAGGACGAAAACCTGGCGGGGGAGGAAGGCGCAGCTTCCGTGGGCGGGGAAAGCGGAACAGAGGAAAGCACTTCTGAGGAAGAAACCACTGTCCGCGAGACTGCGGATATATATATGCGGCAGAATGAGTTTGAGCCGGCGGATGTGGTCTGGCTGAAGGAGAGAGAGGCCCAAAAGGCAGGCGGCGAAACCGGGGAGAGCGGTGAATCCGCAAACCAGGAGAACGAAACTCCGGAAACCGGGGCGGCATCCAGCGAAGGCAGCACGGCAGGGTCAGACGGCCAGGGGGGTTTACCGGGAGAAAGTCAGGCAGTTTCCGGGGCGGAAGGTACGGCGCCGGCCGAGGGCCAGGCGGTCTTGGGGACAGAGGGAACGCTGCCGGCAGAGAGCCAGCAGGATTCGGGAACGGAAGGAACATTGCCCCAGGAGAGCCAGGCAGTTTCCGGGGCGGAAGGAGCGCCGTCTGCCGAGGGACAGGCATCTTCCGGGACGGAGGGTATGGCGACAGTAGAGGAGCAGGCGGTTCCCAGAACAGGGGAAGTACTGCCGGCAGAAAGTCAGGGATCTTCCGGAACGGGAGGAGCGCTGGCGCCAGAGAGCCAGATATTTTCCGGGACGGAGGGGATGGCGCCGGCCGAGGGGCAGTCGGTTCCTGGAACAGATGGAACGCTGCCGCCAGAAAGCCAGGCATCTTCCGGGACGGAAGGAACGCCGGCGCCAGAGAGCCAGGTATCTTCCGGGACGGAGGGAACACTGCCGGCGGAGAGCCGGGCGGTTTCGGGAGCGGGGAGCACGTCAGGGGAAGAAGTCCGGGAAAGCGGCAGCGGGTCGCAAAATACCGGAGAATCCACCCAGGAAAGAGGCTCCAAAACACCGGCGAAGGATACCAAATATTGTGACGGCCATATTGATCTGAACATTTCGGCAGTTATTGTGGGGATGGATGAAACAAAAAGCCTTTTCGAATTAGGGATTTTCCCGGAAGACGGTGAGACTTCCGGGGCCTGGCCCGGATGGGATGAAACTGCCAGGGGCTGTGCCAGAGCCATTGCAGACCAGGACTGGTATGCAGAATACGGGCTTTCCAGTCCGGAGGCAACCTTTGTTCAAAATCCCCTTTCGGGAACGGAAATTACCTCGTACATGGATTTGCTTCCAAATGATACGTCTGAAAAACGCCGTGAGATTATCCGGCAGGCCCTGTCGTCAGTGGGATGTATTCCATATTATTGGGGAGGCAAACCTTCCCGCGGCGGCTTTGAGGGCAATGGGTTCGGAACGGTGGTAGCACCTGATGAGGACGGAAGAATCCTTAAAGGGCTGGATTGTTCCGGATGGATTAATTGGGTGTACTGGACTTCTCTGGGCACATCCCTGCCTGCGCAGAGCACGTCAGGCCTGACTGGATGCGGGAGAGCCGTGGAAAAAAAGAATCTAAAGGCCGGAGATATCCTGATACGCGCCGGGGATCAGCCTCATGTTTACATGTTTTTGGCGTGGGCCCAGGATGGATCCATGTACTTGATTCACGAGACCACGGGAAATGTCAATAACGTGACAGTTGGCACCTATGATTTGGATTTGCCTTATTACAGATGTTTAATAAACGAGGAATAAGATTATGGAATATGAAGATGAGTTGGAGCGGATGCGGGATCGAAGAAGGCGCGAAAGAGCCCGCAGGCAGCAGGATACCGGAAATACTTCCCATACCGGCCGCAGATCAGGCCCGGTGAGAGATGGCTACGGGGACAGGAGAGGCAGGGAGCAAAATTCAGCCGGCCGGAGAAGACCCACAGGAGATTATGACAGCCGGTATTATGATGACAGCTATGAGCATGGCAGACAGCGCAGAGACAAACATCGATCCGGAGCTTATGATTCCGATTATGAAGAATATGAAGACTATGACCGCTATGATGAGTACGACAGCGGCTATGATGAGTACGATGAGATGGATGACGGTAGTGACGGGTATGGCGGCTATGATGAGTATGAGGACGGCTACAGCCGCGGCGGCTTAAGCCGTTCAAACGGCAGGATTACCAGAGGGGAGCGGGGCGGCACAAGACCTGCCCCAAAGACCCGCGCCAGGCAGCCTAAGACGGCGGGGGAGCCGGAAAGGAACAGTCAAAAACCCCGCAGGAAAAAGCACAGGTTTCTGCTTTTAAAGCTGTTTGCACTGTTTTTCATACTGGCAGGGGCATATTTCGTGTTTCAATTTAAGCAGACGGGAACAGGATATTGGACGGTTGCGGTCTTTGGCGTAGATTCCAGGGACGGGAAGCTGGAAAAGGGCGCCCTGTCCGATGTGGAGATGATCTGTGTGATTGACAGAGGGACGGGGGATATAAAATTGGTTTCCGTATTCCGCGATACCTACTTGGAGATCCATGCCGACGGAACTTATCATAAGATCAACGAGGCTTATTTTAAGGGCGGGCATGAGCAGGCGATTGAAGCACTGGAACGGAATCTGGATTTGTCAGTTGACGATTACGCCACATTTAACTGGAAAGCCGTGGTGGATGCCATCAACATTCTGGGAGGCATCGATCTGGAGATTTCCGACAGCGAATTTAAGTATATTAACAGTTTTATTACGGAGACGGTGGAATCTACAGGCATCGGTTCTTACCACCTGGAACATGCAGGCATGAATCATCTGGACGGGGTGCAGGCAGTGGCTTATGCGCGTCTGAGGCTGATGGATACCGATTACAACCGTACGGCCAGACAGCGTCTGGTGATCCAGCTGGCAATGAACAAAGCCAAGGAGGCTGATTTAAAGACGCTTACTGGCCTGGTCAAAGTGATTTTGCCGCAGATTTCCACCAGCATCGGCGTGGACGATCTTCTTCCTCTGGCCAGAAATATACGCAAGTTTAACATTTCCGAAACAGGAGGGTTCCCGTTCTCAAGAGGAGAAACCCATATCGGAAAAAAGGACTGTGTGATCCCTCTGACGCTTGAAAGCAATGTTATCCAGCTTCACCAGTTCTTATACGGGACAGAGAATTTCCAGCCGTCCCAGACCGTAAAGCAGATCAGCGCCAAAATCGCCGCTGACAGCGGTATGGGGGAAGTGGCCGAAAATGCCCCGGAGGCAAAAGTGTTAGGTCAGAAGGCCCTGGAGGGATCCGGTTCGGGAACATCCGGCGGCAATTCCGGGGGAGAAACGAAAGGGGAAGGCAGCAAAGATCCGGGCAATGCCGGTTCCCCCAACCCCGGCACGGAGGCACCCACGAATCCGGCGCCCACCGATTGGCCGCCGGCATCAGAATCGGAACCGTCCACGGAAACAGTCTCAGGCTCAGGCTCAGAAATTTTGCAGGATGAGTCACAGGAGGCTGAGGAATCCAGTGAGGCAAGTACGGAGGAAGAATCCTCCTCTGAATCAGACCAGACTGGTCAGGAGCCAGGTTCTGGGCAAGCCCCGGATCCAAGTGAATCAGGCCCTCAAAATCCCGGCGAAACCCAGCAGGAAGTCGGCCCCGGGATGACATCCGCGGCTGCTGAGGAACCATCTGTTCAGGTTCCCGGGGAAAAACCCGTTGAGGAGACGGTTGAGGTAGGTCCCGGGGTGTAATGTTGAAAACCTGTACTAACTATTCGTTAAAGTATGCTTTCGCGAATAGTTGGAAAATGACCCCACTACTGTCTTTTTCATATATCCACAGGAGTTTTATGAAATATGAAATTACAGCGATTACTTAGTTTGACGCGTCAGGCTGTAGATGCCTGCCAATTAATTGATGACGGAGATAAAATTGCAGTCGGGATCTCCGGAGGCAAAGACAGCCTGGCTTTGCTGTACGCCTTAGAAAACCTCAGAAGGTTTTATCCGAAGAAATTCCGGCTTCAGGCAATCACTGTGGATCTGGGTTTTGAGGGTTTTGACCTGTCGCAGGTAACGTCTCTCTGTGAGCAATTATCGGTTCCCTACAGGATTATTCCTACGGATATCGGAAAAATAATCTTCACAGAGCGCCGGGAAACCAGTCCCTGCTCCCTGTGCGCAAAACTGCGCAAAGGCGCTTTAAATCAGGCTGCCCTGGATCTGGGCTGCAACAAGGTGGCCTACGGACATCACAAGGATGACATTGTGGAAACCATGTTATTGTCCCTAATTTATGAAGGCCGGTTCTATTCTTTTTCACCTAAGACCTATCTGGATCGGACAAAACTGACTCTGATCCGCCCGCTGATGTACGTGGACGAGGCGGATCTGACGGGATTTTGCAATAAGTACCGGGTTCCCGTATGTAAAAATCCCTGTCCTGCGGACGGATTTACAAAGCGGGAATATGTTAAGAATTTAACGAAAACATTAGAACATGACAATCCGGGTGTCAAACAGCGCATGTTCCACGCAATCTTAAACGGCAACATCCCCGGATGGTAAAGTTAGGAGGAATCATTATGAAGCAGCTTCCTTATTATGAACAAAAGGATCGGGAAAACACGAAAAAACTGCGGGCTATGCTTCAGGAGCTCCCTCCCTTCTGTACAGACTTTTTCCGCGGAATCGAACCTCAGACTTCTTCCAGAACAAGAATTGCCTATGGGTACGATCTGAACGTGTTCTTTGACTTTTTGAAGAAGGAAAACCCTGTTATAAAAAATCTGGATACGAAAAGTATTACTCTCTCCCATTTAGAGCAGCTTCAGGTGTCCGACTTGGAAGAATATATGGAGTATCTGAAATACCGCTTCAATGACCGAAATCAGGAGGTGGTCAATAAAGAGCGGGGAATCATGAGAAAAATCTCCTCTCTCAAAAGTTTTTATAACTACTACTACCGCAGGGAACTGCTGAAAAACAATCCGGCGGCGCTGGTGAAGCTTCCAAAGCTGCATGAAAAAGAGATCATCCGTTTGGATATTGACGAGGTGGCCATGCTTTTGGACGAGGTGGAAAAGGGGGAGTCTCTCACTGACAAGCAAAAGGCTTTTCACAATAAGACAAAAGTCAGGGACCTGGCTCTGCTGACGCTTCTTCTGGGGACTGGCATCCGTGTGTCGGAATGTGTAGGCCTGGATATCCTGGATGTGGATTTTAAAAACGGAGGGATCCGGATCCACCGAAAAGGCGGCAAGGAAGTTACGGTGTACTTCGGTGTGGAGGTGGAGGACGCTCTGCAGGATTATCTGGAGGAGAGAACCCGGATGATACCCGTGGAGGGCCATGAGAATGCCCTCTTTTTGTCCCTGCAGATGAAGCGCATGTCTGTCCGGAGCGTGGAAAATCTGGTGAAGAAATATGCCAAAATCGTAACCCCCTTGAAGAAAATTACTCCCCATAAGCTTCGGAGTACATACGGAACCTCCCTGTATAGGGAAACGGGGGATATCTACCTGGTGGCTGATGTGCTGGGGCACTCGGATGTAAATACCACCAAAAAACATTACGCGGCTCTGGATGATTCCAGACGGAGAAGCGCCAGGGACAAAGTGTGGCTTCGGGAGTCGGAGTCGTGATGTGACGGGCTCTTCCGCCCCGGTACTGCCTTGCGGAATAACGATGTAGAAAGTGCCAGATGTCTGGGCTGCCTTATTCACCGGCTAAAACCGGCGGATGAGGCAGCCCTTTTTTAAGGGTCTTCCCTGTACTTGTCCGAGGTGTTCTCACTCCTCTTCTTCTTGTTCAGGTTTTTCCGGATGCCGATACATGACGGTCAGGTAATTCCCCACATGGATGGTATCGGTATCTTTCGCCAGATGATTCATCTGTTTCAGCTGCTTCACATAATCTTCCACCGCAATGTCGGTTCCTTCCGTATAGGCCTCTGCAATGCTCCACAGCGTATCTCCGGGCTGTATCTGGATGTAGGTATAATAAGACACTGCTTCCGGCCTGGCTGGTTCCTTGGCCAGCACATTAATAATAAAGATGCTGAAAAACGCGCACCCGACTGCAGCTCCAAGCGACAGGAAAAACAATGGCTTTTTCATAATACCCTCCTTCGATACTCTGTACTCTCTCCCCAAATCGTTCCTGTGCCTGCCTTTGGGGCCGGTTTTGATCATATACATCATTTCAGATGATTCGTGTGTTGTAACAAATAAGAATGCTTGACTGATATAGGTAAGAATGAAGATACAAACATATGTTCTATCTCTCGGTATGCTAATTATAATATTCGAACATGTGTTTGTCAATAGTTTTTTGATGTTTTTCCGAACAAAAGTTTGCATTTTAGGGCAACTTGTGATACTATATATAGTAGGTAAAGAATATATGTTCTATTTAGGAGGTCAATATATGGCACAGGGAAAGATCACACCGAAACAACAGGAAATATTACAATATATCAAAGAGACGATTTTGAAAAAGGGATATCCGCCGTCGGTTCGGGAGATCTGTGAGGCGGTCCGCTTAAAATCAACATCTTCCGTCCATTCCCACCTGGAATCCCTGGAGAAAAACAACTATATCAGAAGAGATCCCACCAAGCCCAGAACGATAGAGATAATCGATGACTGCTTTAACCTGACCAGGCGGGAACTGGTCAACGTACCTATGATCGGCGCCGTGGCCGCAGGCCAGCCGATTCTGGCGGAGCAGAATATTGAGAACTACTTTCCCATTCCTGTGGAGATGCTTCCCAACGAGCAGACGTTTATGCTCCGGGTTAAGGGGGAAAGCATGATTAACGCAGGTATTTTGGACGGTGATCAGATTATTGTGAAACAGCAGGAAACTGCCCGCAACGGGGAGATCGTGGTGGCCCTCATAGAGGACTCCGCCACAGTGAAACGATTCTACAAAGAAAAAGGATACTACCGCCTTCAGCCGGAAAACGATGCCCTGGAACCGATCCTTGTAGATCAGGTTCAGATTCTCGGAGTGGTGATCGGCCTTGTGCGTATGATGTAACGTAACTTCCCGGTTGCAGCAACCGGGACAGCTTGCTTGTAAATACCGATAAAACTGAAAGATATGGTCCTAGTACATCGCTGCACTAATTCTTGAGTAAATAGCACTTGCTATCCATGCCTTCTGCACGCCTGCGAAGCTAGCCGTAGGCTCCACTACGCCGTCG
>JAAWLV010000061.1 GCA_022798105.1 Hungatella sp. | reverse complement strand
ATTAAACGCCCCCTTCAGGTTCGTCCTCACAACCGCGTCAAAATCCTCCTCCGACATGCGCATCAAAAGGCCGTCCTTTGTAATCCCCGCATTATTCACAAGAATATCAATACGCCCGTACTTCTTAACCACGGTCTCTATCAGCTTCCCGGCGCTCTCAAAATCAGACACGTCACACTGCATGGCCTCAGCCCTGCCTCCGTTCTCCTCAATCTCCCCAACCGTATCCTCCGCCCTCTGGGCCGAACCGTTATAATTTACAATCACCGCAGCCCCCGCAGCCGCCAAAGTCCTGGCAATCTCCCTGCCAATCCCCCGGCTGGCCCCGGTAACCACCGCCACCTTACCTGTCAGCATCCCTTCTTCTCCTTTTCTATTTTCCGACTTTCTCCAAATCATCCAGTTTCTCTATATTAAGAACCGCAACGTTCCTGTTAATCTTCTTCATAAACCCGCTGAGGGTCTTCCCCGGCCCAATCTCCACAAAGGTATCCACGCCGTCCTTAAGCATCGTCTCCACACTCTGCTGCCATCTCACCGAAGAATACACCTGCCGCGTCAGCAAAGGCTTCACCAGCCCCTCATCCGTCACATACTCTGCCGTCACATTGGCCACATAGGGAATCTCCGGTTTGGACACCTTCACACCCTCCAGCACCTTTCCCAGCTTCTCCCCGGCCCCTGTAAGCATCTTAGAGTGGAACGGCCCGCTGACATTAAGCGGAATCACCCGCTTTGCCCCGGCCTCCTTCAGCTTCTCAGCCGCCAGCTCCACCGCTTCCTTTTTCCCGGAAATCACAATCTGCCCCGGGCAATTATAATTGGCAATCTGCACATCCGAAATATCCTCAATCACCTGCTCAATACGCTCCGCATCCATAGCCAGCACCGCGGCCATGGCGCCAATCCCCACAGGAACCTCCCCCTGCATCAGGATTCCCCTCTGTCTCACGGTCGTAATGGCGTCATCCACGGACATAACGCCCGCAGCCGCCAGCGCACAATATTCTCCCAGGCTCAGTCCTGCCGCCACATAAGGCCTGATATCCGTCTTCTCCATCAGTACCTTCATCATGGCAATGCCAACAGTCACCATAGCCGCCTGGGTATACTCCGTAATATCCAGCCGGTCATTGCTCTCAAAGCACAGCTCTGGCATAGAAAATCCCAAAAGCTCCGACGCCCTGTCAAAAATCCGCCTTGCAGTTTCCGTATTATCGTAAAAATCCTTACCCATACCAACAGCCTGAGCTCCCTGTCCCGGGAAAATAAATGCAACCTTATTCATGAAATACTCCTTTTGTTATCGCGTTCTCTGCAGGTTCGGCAGCAAACAACTGCCGCCCTCCCCTGCCGGTCCCAATCAAATGCCTTTCGGCTCAACCCATTGCCAAATGCGCCAAACCAGGCATTCTTAGTCACTCCCACTTCATCAGCGTTTTCGCCTGGGCCATCATTTCCTCAACCATCTCCTTACAGGTCTGCTCCTTCGTAATCAGACCCGCAATCTGTCCGGCCATAACCGTTCCCTTGGACACGTCGCCCTCCTGAACCGCCCGGCGCAAAGCACCCAGAGTCATATACTCCAACTCCTCAAAAGATTTTCCCTCTGCCTCCATCTTCACATACTCTCTGGTCATTTCATTTCTCAGACAGCGGATAGGATGTCCATGGCTTCTCCCGGTCACTGCCGAATCAATATCCTTTGCCTTGATGATTCTCTGCTTATAATTCTCATGTACCACGGCCTCCCTTGACACCACAAATCTGGTGCCGATCTGAACCGCCTCAGCCCCAAGCATAAAAGCCGCCGCAATCCCTCTGCCGTCACCGATTCCTCCTGCCGCAATCACGGGAATCTCAACCGCGTCCGCAACCTGGGGAACCAGGGTCATGGTAGTCTGCTCCCCGATGTGGCCTCCGGACTCACACCCTTCTGCCACAACCGCGTCCGCCCCGTGCCGCTCCATGCGCCTGGCCAGCGCCACAGAAGCCACCACAGGAATCACCTTCACGCCTGCTGCCTTCCATATGTCCATATACTTCTCAGGATTCCCGGCGCCGGTGGTAACCACCTTAATGCCCTCCTCCACAATCACCTTAGCCACATCATCCGCATAAGGGCTCATCAGCATCACATTCACCCCAAAGGGCTTGTCCGTAAGCTTCCTTGCCTTGCGAATCTCATCCCTGACCACTTCCCCCGGCGCATTGGCCCCGCCGATAAGCCCCAGGCCCCCGGCCTCAGAAACCGCCGCCGCCAGATGATGTTCCGCAACCCAGGCCATCCCCCCCTGGATAATGGGGTACTCCACCCCCAAAAGCTCTGTAATTCTTGTCTTCATTTTACTCAACGCCTTTTTCCTTCAGATAATTCATAACTTCGCCTACAGTCAGAAGATTCTGCAAATCCTCCGCCGGAATCTCCACCGAATACTCATCCTCCAGCGCCATCACCAGCTCAAACAAATCCAGAGAATCCGCTGCCAGGTCGTCCTTAAAATTAGAATTCTCCGTAATGGTATCCGCGTCAACACTTAACTGCTCCGAAATAATTTCCTTCATCTTCTCTAACATGATTTTACTCTCCCTTTCTTCTCTTTCTTTTTTACTCTCCCCTTTGGGAAGAAATGTTGCATCATAAAATAAATTATATATAGCAAGCTTTCGACAAAAATCGAAAAACTTTGACTATCAAATTATTTGTCCAAAAAAATTTGCTACCACTCAACCAATAACGCCCCCCAGGTAAGCCCGGCCCCAAACCCTGCCAGCACCACCCTGTCGCCTCTGTGAAGCTTCCCCTGCCGGTTCAGCTCATCAAGAAGAATCGGTATGGTAGCCCCGGAAGTATTGCCGTACCGGTCAATATTCATGGGAATCTTGTCCATGGAAATCTTAAGCCGTTTGGCAATGGACTCACATATGCGGTAATTAGCCTGATGCAGCACCAGATATTTCACATCACCCATATCCGTACCCGCACTCTTCAAAAGACTCTCCACACACTCCGGCACCTTTTTCACCGCAAACTTAAAAACCTCCTGGCCCTCCATGGCAATGTACCCCGGCTCCGGTTTCGTCCCTGTAAGAAGATTCCCCATGGTTCTGGCCTGACACGCAAGAACCGACGCCTTCCTCCCGTCAGAACCAATCCGCCCACACATCAGTCCCCTGTCTCCGTCTTCACAGGCCCGCACCACTGCTGCCCCGGCCCCGTCGCCGAACAGCACGCAGGTGCTCCTGTCCGACCAGTCCACAACCTTGCTCAGATTATCAACCCCAATCACCAGCCCTGTTTCATAGGCCCCTGTCTTCATCAGCCCGTCCATGGTGTGCAGAGCAAATATAAATCCGGAACAGGCCGCGCTCACATCATACCCCACCGCGTTTCCTGCCCCCAAAATCCCCTGAACCTCACAGGCCGCGCTTGGAAAACAGTTGTCCGCCGTGGTGGTGGCCGCAATGATGATGTCAATGTCCTCCGGCTCCACCCCCGCGTCTTTCAGCGCCAGCTTCGCCGCCTCAGCCGCCATCCAGGTCGTACCCGGCCCGTCGGAAATGTGCCGCTGTTCGATTCCCGTCCGGGTCCTTATCCACTCATCGCTGGTATCCATAACCTCCGCCAAATCGTCATTGGTCACGACCCTGGGCGGAGCAAAAGAACCAGTCCCTATTATCACTGTTTTCATTTTTTGATTTGTCCTTCAAAATGTTTTGATTTTCAAAATAATAGTATATAAATATCCATATTTTGTCAAGAGTAATTTGTATCTTATTTACACTTAGTTTAAAAATTCAGTAACCGTTCAGATAACCCTTGAACGGTTACGCATCCGGCCATGAAAATCGCTTCGCGATGGGGCCAAAGCCTGCTGCCATTACGTTTTCGTACGGTCAGCGCAGCCAGAAAACTCACAGCCGTAAACAGCAATAATTGTATAATTCTTACTTAATCAATGCCTTTCTCTATTAAAATATCTTTTACCGTCCCCCAAGATTTTCGGTAAACTGACGCAGTTTCTCCTGGCCGTAAGAGCTATATCTGCCAACCCGAAACGCCTCTAATCCCGTTTTTCTAAGTTCCTCCCAGCTCTCTGCCTCATGACGGACCAAAATAGGATAGAAAAACACTCCGTTTTCCCAGGCAGCGTCACGGTCGCCGGGAGCATCCCCCACCATCAGGATACCGTCCGCGCCGTAGCCTTTCTTCTTTAACTGGGCGATACAATGGGATTTGCTTCCCGCGTCCTGGCACAGAAGGATATCCACAAACTCCAGCAGGCCGCAGCGATTCCATTCTTCCTCCACTGCCTCCCGGTTGGCGCTGGAGACAACGGCTACATCCGCAAATTCATGAGCAGCCCTAAGTCCCTGGACAACACCGGGAAAGGGGTTTTTCTCCTCCTCCGGCAAAGTATCGACCGCCTCATTAACCGCCCTGGACCAGCTTAAGGCTTTCGCAAAAATCGGAAGCCCCGTCTTCTGATACATATCCTCCACCGCCCCATTGGAAAGCTCCGGGGCCTTTCTGGCCCAGACATCCAGTTCCTCCACCCCATCAATAGAGGCGCAGGTCCTATTGACTTCTCCAAGGGCAAGAGCAAGACCCTTAAACCGGTTAATGCCCCTGGTTAAGGTGTAAAGATTCAGCTCATTCCACCGGGAAAGAACAGGCTGGGCCCATTCCTCCAGCCCCCACTCTTTTACCATACAAGGGCCGAAACAACGAATATGCTTAATATCCATGGTATCCATTGCGCAGCCGTCGCTGTCCACGCAGATGAGAAACTGGTGCCCCGGCACAAATCCGTTAAAAATCGTATCCATATAACTAACTCCTCCTTCTTTCAGCTGCCGGCCATGTTATCCGCCAATTCCTGACAGTAGATTTTTGTGACAAACAGCCCCGCCTTTGAGGCGATTTTGTCCCTCACCAGCTGTTCGCATCCCGGCGGAACCAAAAGCTTTACTTTTTCCCAAATCATTTCGTCGCTGAACCGCTCATCTTTATCAAAAGGCACCACATCGCAAGTATCCTGATACCACTCCAGAATCCTCTGCATCATGGCCGTTTCCACACCGCAATTCTCCATACTTCCGGAAATATTGTGAAGCTCCAGCGGGTCACGGCGCAAATCATACAGTTCACACATTCCATGAGCCCGGTATACGTATTTCCACTCCGCGGTGCGAATCATAGCCCCTTTTGCGTGAGCCTCATGGTCATGCTGGGCAGCATAACGGGGCCACATGGCAGCGTAGCGGAAACCGTCTCTCACAGCAGGGTCAACCGATTCGCTGCAGTGGTCTTCACCGGCCATCCGCCCTCCCTCACAGAAAACACAGTCCCGTACCTCACAGGACCGGTCCCCTACCACCGGAAGAAGAGAACGGCCAAAGTGGGTGTGACCGGGGGTAACTTCTGCCAATTCCATCGCGGTAGCGTAAAAATCCACCAGCTCCGCAAAACTGTCCGTAATCCCCACATCCACCTTCATGCCCCTGGGAGGCTTGATGAGCAGCGGTACCCGAATCAGAACATCCTCAAAACAATTCTGGGCTTTTTCACTGATATCAAAATCCCCTTCATAGTCACCGTGGTCGCTGAAAAAGAAAATAGCGGAATTATCATACTCCCCGGCCTCTTTCAACGCGTCGCACAGCTTTTTAAACTGAGCGTCCACCTTGGTACACATCCCCAAATACACGGCCCGCAGCTCATCCCACTGCTCCCCGGTCATACCTGCCAGATTCTGATATTTCCGCAGAGCCGTCTCCATGGAAGGTTTTTTCGTAGTCTCCCCGGCTGTAATCCGTCGGGGCAATTTCCCCCGGTCAATCCCGGAATAATAAGGCTCCTCCACATTGTAAGCCGGATGGGGATACAGCGTTCCCACAAAAAGGCATAAAGGCCGGTCATCCACCCGGTTTCGAATACGGTAACACGCGGCATCCACATCCTCATCATCAGAAGTATAATTCAGACCGTCCTTATCGGTCTGCAGCTTACCGTTGCAGAACGCGTAGAACTGAGGGCTTTCAGGCCGCCCCCGGTAATGGGCATCCACCGGTCCCGGAGCTGCCGGTACATTGCCTCCATAAAACAGTTCTGTCACATGAGATTCTATAAGCCCCGGAGTGTTGGCAGACACCAGGTCATTGCGGGCGTTGGCCCAGACGTAATAGCCTGCTTCTTTCAGCTCCTTTAAAAGAGATGTCTCATGAGAGCGGAGCAGATGACCCATGGTCCGGTGGCCGGCAGTGTGGGGATACAGACCTGTAAAAAAGCTGCACCGGCTGGGCACGCAAACCGGGTTCTGACAATAGGCATTGGAAAATGATACTGCCTCCGTCTTGGCAAATCTGTCCAGAAAAGGCGTCACCGCTGCCGGATTTCCCATGTGCCCCATGGTATCCCAGCGCATTTCATCCGGGTTAAATATGATAATATTCGGTCGTTTTCCCATAAGTTCCTCCCATTACCTCTTTGTGTCCCAGCGGCCGCACCAAACCAGCCGATTATAAGTTCCTGTAAAAGGACTTTTGCCGGTCAGCTTCTCCACCAGCGCATGAATATACTCCCTTGTAGGAGCGTAAGCATTGATAAATGTTTTCATCATGGGAACATCTATCAGGTGGTTCGTATAGTTCAAACTGACGCAGACCGTTGGCAGTTCATGGACATACCAGGGAATCTCATAGCTGTGTCCCACAGAATAGACGACCCGGGTGTTGTTGGCCTGGGCATATCCCTTCATACTGATTGCTACCACACAAAGGTCATAATCCTGTTTCACCTTCTCCAGGGAGTGCTTTGCCATCATCCGATATCGGTTAAGCCTGGACGGTCTCTCCATCTCCAGCTCATAATAATCAGGCTCAGCCGTCACCTGAAAACCGGCAGCTTCAAGTTCTTCTATAAGGATTCTCTTGCCGCTGTCGCTGCCGTCCTCCAAACTCACCGGCGCGCTCTGAAGGTAGTAGAGAAGAACCCTCTTTCTTAGCGTCGGGTTCACCGGCAGCAGCGCCTGGGTGTCTTTTACCAAAGTGATGGTGTGATGGGCGGCTTTTGCTGCAAGAGCGTGAAATTCCGGTTTTCCCACCGTTTTCAGCCCCTCCTTTGACGGAAAACGCAGCCGGTTCAGACCAAGTTTGGCCTTCAGCCCCAATATCCTGTGTACCGCGTCTGACAGCCGCTCCTGTGTAAGCACTCCCCTGTCAATGCCCTCCTTCATGTACTGGATATCTTCAGCAGGGTCATTAAAAAACAGCAGCATATCACAGCCGGCGGCGATAACACCAGGCACCACATCCCGCCGGGCCCCTGCCGCGTTGAGGCCCGCCATATGGCTGGCATCCGTTACAATGAGGCCGTTAAACCCAAGTTGTCCCCGCAGAAGGTCTCCCAGAAGTTCCGGCGCCATGGTAGCCGGCATGATATCCTTATCTTCAAGCTCCGGACGGAATTTACGGCTGTAAGCCGGCTGGCAGATATGTCCTGCCATAATAGATTCCACTCCCGCGTCAATGAGCGCTTTATAGACTTTTCCGAAACTGTCGTCCCACTCCTGGCATGTTAAATCATTGCAGCCCATAACCAGATGCTGATCCCGCTCCTCAGTGCCGTCCCCGGGAAAATGCTTTGCGGCACAGGCGATTCCCTGGCGCTTCATTTCCTCCATGTAAGCCAGAGAACAGGAGATAACCGTATCGGGATTATCCCCGAACCCACGGGTATTGACAATGGTATTGCGCCAGTTTTGAACTACGTCGCACACAGGAGCAAACATCCAGTTGCAGCCTACTGCAGCTGCCTCCTGTCCTCCCACCCGGGCCATATCCCGAACCGTTTCCAGCGTATCGCTGGCCCCGCATGCCGCGCCGGTGGCCACCATGGTTCCCTCCCCTACGGCTCCGTTCCCCCCTGCTTCACAGTTAGCCGCAATCAGTACAGGCACCTTGCTTTCTTCCTGGAACATCCGGTTCTGTTCATAAACCTCCTCCAGTGTTCCTCCCTGCCAGCGCACACCTCCGATATAATACTCCCGGCAAAGCCTGGTAATGGCTTTTGGAGACCGTTCCAAAGTAAGGTTGATAAAAAGCTGTCCTATTTTCTCTTCCATTGAAAGAGAAGCAAACGTTTTTTCCACCCATGTCAACTGCTCTTCATTTAGATTAAAAGGTTTCTCTCTCAAATTTACCATCACAAATCGTCCTTTCCTGTTCTCTATATCCATCACCGTTTCCCACCGTCAGTCCGGCCAACATGAAGACCTGCCTGAACAAGTTTCCTCACATATCACCGCGCCGCCAACTGGCCCCGGGCGGTTGGCGGATTGTCCTTCCACCGCTCCCTGTCCTGAAACCCCGCCGCAGCCTCATAGGAACGCAGCCATCCGGTCATCCGAATCCTGTCCAGGTGCTCCTGTTCTATCCTTTTCGGCTCACCGGCCTGCTCCGCAATCCGCCCCATCTGCCGGGCAATATCCGGGTATCGCATAGCCACATTGAAGCGCTCCTCCGGGTCTTCCTTTAAGTGAAACAGCACATCTTTACAGTGGTGATAACGAATAAATTTCCAGTGACCCATGCGGACCATTATTCCGTAAGACAGTTTTAAAGGCTCCCGCTTCTTTGAAGCGCTTTCATTCTGTTTTCCCCAGCCGCCGTCCCCGCCTCCCACACTGTCCAGGTATTCGCTTAAAACCGGCCGTGTTTCCAAAGTCTCATGGGGAACATCCGTCAGCAGAGCGTCAAAACTCTGTCCATCCACAAACCTTCCGGTATAAGACGTTCCCGCCCACTGGCAAAAAGTTGGTCCCAAATCCATCATACTTGTAGGAATTTCCACATGTTTTCCTGCCGGAATACCGTCCCCAGCAAAAACCAGAGGAACCCGGACAGAATTTTCAAAAAAGGTCTGTTTGCCGTAAATTCCCCGTTCCCCGCAGGTATCTCCGTGGTCGCTGGTATATCCGAATATGGCTCTGTGCCCTGCTTTTTTCGCATACCTCTCAAAAGCCGCCCGAACCTGCCCTACATAACTGTCTGTCTGCTCCGTCAGCGCGCAATATGCCGCACAGGCATTGGCAGCCTGTTCTTTAGACACTTCCTTCTGATGTGCCTGTATCCAGGGATTTTCATCAATAACATCCGTCGTTTCATTAAAAAACCTGGGCATTACGCCGCGGCGTTTATATTTCTCATACAGCGCCGGGTCCGCCACATAGGGAGAATGGGGACCAAAAGTCCCCACCACAATAAACTGCGGTTTTTCGTGAGGACAGCTAAGATATTTCAGTGCCTGGTCCACGATTGCCTGGTCATAGTAAATCACCGGGCTTTCGCCTCCGCCCACTACGGACAGACTGCCGGCGGAACTGAATGCAGGGAATAATTCTCCCCTTTCCTCTAACAAATCCCTGCGTGGAATACTCCAGCAGCTTTGAGTTATATCTTCCCCTATCCGCTTCGTAAATCCATGGCGAAGGTCTTTTCCTAAAAAATGCATTCTTCCAATCAAGACCGTCTCATATCCTGCCTCTACCAGCGGAAATAAAAATGTAGGCGTACATTCACTTAAGGTATGCGCGTTGCTGGTAACTCCCACACGACTTGGCAGACGGCCCGAAAGGAAGGACATCCTTGCCGGGACACACATGGGACAAGCTGTATAATGGGCAGAAAAATACGTTCCCTCCTCTGACAGGCGGTCTAAATTGGGGGTATCCGGCAGGCCGCCCTCATACCCCGTATAACCGGCCCCGTGCTGGTCGCTTAAAAACAGTAACATATCAGGCTTCATAACATCATCTCCTATCTCTTACATAAAATCCCCTGCCTTAGGCAGCGGAACCCTTGACAATCCCTTTTTGTCTGACTATGATAGATAACAATTCAATCATCCACATCCATTGAGGAGGATTTCCATGGACAAAATCATCGAAACCGCCCTGCTTTACATTTCCAGCCTGCTTCTTGTAAATGCCGTCGCCGTGGAACGGGAACATGCGGATTTTCAGTTTCCATCCCCCTACAACACGGACAAAGAAATGAACATATTACGGCAGCACATTGACAGCGGCAGTGATAATCTGATTTGCTATGTACAGGACCGTATGCTCACCTGCTACTGCCTTATCTTCACCTGCCAAAAACTAATCTTAATCGGCCCCTATCGCACCGGAGCGGCACACCGCAAGAACCTGCCCCCGTCTCTTTTCGCTGACAGCGCCTCATGGGAAAGCTACCAAAATTACTACAATGCTCTGCCTCTTGTGGAAGAAAAGCAGATAAAGCTCTGTGCCCATATGCTGTTTATCAGCCTTTTTGGGACCAATACATCCACAGAATACACCATAAACGTCCGGGATTATGACATGGATACGATTCCAACCATTGATGAATCCGACAGCCCTCTCTCTGATTCCGATGAACTCTACAATATGGATGAAGGATTCTTTTACATGGCACAGATACACAGCGGCAATTACGCCGGGGCGCTGACCGCCTACCGAAACCTGATGAAAAGCCGGGGCCGCTCCTTTGTCCTGGTCAATGTAATTGAGGGACTCAGCGTGATGCGTGCCTTAACCCGCCTTTCTCTGATGAACGCCGGTGTTCCGGAACAGAGTACTGCTGATTTGTTCCAAACTTATAAACTGAACGGCCGCCGGGTCACCAGCATTGATCAGGCAATTAAACTATCGGAAAAGTTGATTGAAGAAAGCTGCAAGCTTGTACTGAACCAGAAATCAGGGAAATACTCAAAACCTGTCCAGGCAGCCGTCCAGTATATTCACAAACACTTAGGAGAAGAAATCTCCATGGATGAACTTGCCGCCCACAGCTTTCTCTCTTCCAACCGTCTCTCCACCCGGTTTAAAGAGGATGTGGGTATCCCCGTATCCGCATACATTGTTCGGGAACGAATGTACGCAGCCGCGGAACTTTTAATCTATACCAACATGGAGATTCAGCACATCTCCTCTACCGTAGGCATTCTGGACGCAAATTACTTTTCCAGATGCTTTCGGAGGGAATTTGGAATCTCTCCCTCCGCATATCGAAAAAACGGAATCATCCCTTCTTTCGTCCATCCAGCTCCCTGCGGATCTCCGCCATCTTCTCAGGAGTAAGGCTGTACTGCTTCATGGCGATAATATTGACAAGAAGCCCGATTATGACGATACCGTACATTCCAAAAAGCCCGATTACAAACAGCGAGTTGGAAAATGGTGTGGTGGCGTCTGGCAGCTGATTGCCAAAGCCAACGGCCGCAATGGCAATGCTGACCAGGGTAGGTCCAAGAGAAGAGATAATCTTGTCCGCAAAGGAAAACATAGAGCCAATCAATCCCGGCACATAATTGCCGCTGCGGTACAGCTCATAGTCAATCACATCAGCTATCATTGGGTTGGTAACATTGGAGGTGACCAGTGTAAATCCTTTATACAGACACCACAGCACCAGATAGGCAAGAGTAAAAAATGTCCATCCGTTAAAGCTTTCCATCCCCGGGTAGCTCATAGACCTGGGGTCGCCAAACACCCACAACAGGATACTGAGCACACAGACAACGATACCTCCCCAGCTTCCGAAGTTCATGGCCTTGCGGGGGCCCAGCTTCCGCGCCACTCCTCCCAGACCTAAAAGCAGCATCAAAATACAGGGAACCAGTGTGTAGGTATTAGCGCCGCTGTTCAGCTTTGCATTGCCTGCGGTAATGGCAAACAGAATAACTACCACTGTGGCATTATTCTGGCAGACCGTAGCCAGCTTGTCCGACCCGGCAGAAAGAATCAGCATCTGCAATGGTTTATTATTCCTGATGATTGACGCCATCTGCTTAAAATCAAACTTTTTGCTGGAGGGAGGAGTAAACTCCTTCTTTTTCACGTCCTTGTTTTTCAGTCCAAAACAGGCTATAAGGCAGAAAAAAATGGTAACAACCGCATAAACCTTCCACCATTTTACAAAAAATTCGAAATCAAATTTACCGCCGGAAGCAGGCAGAAGATGGGAATACACGATAACAGGCAGAACAGAATACATAATCTGCAGGCTGACGCCCCGAATCATACCTACAGTGGCCCGCTGTTTCGGGTCGTCGGTCAGTACTTGGGCCGTGGATCGGGTAGCCGGGTTGTACATGGTAGCGCCCAACACAAATATCATATAGATAACAATATAAACGGTCAGACGAACCCCGGTATTTTCCGGCAGTCCATGGGGAACAAACACCAGTAGTCCTGAAGAAACCACACAGATTATCATACCCGCAAGGATCCACGGACGAAATTGCCCCAGCTTCGTGTTGGTGCGGTCCACCGCGGCACCGACGCCCAAATCTGTAAATGCGTCCCAAATACGAAAAATCGTAATAAAAGAACCTGCCAAAACTGTCCCCACTCCCACGATACCAGTAAGATAGTACTGAAAATAATTGGTGAAATTTGTAAACACATTCATGGAGATGCACAGCCATGAAGCCATGACCAGCTCCCATATCGCTGCGGTCTTCACGTATTTTATTTTATCGTTCGTCATAACTATACTCCCTGAATTTTTTTAGTAGGCAGAGCCATTGCGCCCTGAATTTTAACTTTTAGAACTCCGGCCAGAACTCTTTGTGCTTTTTAGTATATATCGTCTTTGCCGGATACTGTTAGCATTTATCTTTTGCGAAAAGCATTTTATAGTCTTATTTGTAAAATTTTTATTTATTTTCCAGATATATCATCATCATTTTGCATAATTTTTTATTTCTTTATTGTTAAAATTGCTGATTTTCATAATTATGACGTAGAAATGCTACTGTCAAAATAATAATTCTAATTATTCCCTTCTCACTTCTTTATAATATAAAAAACATACAAACCTGTTATTTTATGAAAAAGGAGTGATATGCCATGGCTTCCCCCAATTTTATTGTAATCCACACAGACCAGCACCGATACGACTGTATCGGAGTCGCAGGCCGCCGTACAGGTATCTACACGCCCTATATCGACTCTATCGCTTATCAGGGTATTAACTTCACAAGCGCTTACGCCGCCTGCCCGCTGTGTATCCCCCAGCGCCTCTCTTTATTGACCGGTCAGCTGCCAGAGCGTCACGGATTGTTTGCAAATGTAGGGATTCCCTATCTACCATTGGAAACTACTCTGCCCTCTGAAATGCGGCGGGGAGGTTATCAAACCGCGCTGGTCGGCCGCACCATGCATACCTATCCCTTTGATTATCCTTATGGATTTGAATACTATCTTCCCGGCGATCCCAGCAGCGACAAAAAAGACAGTTCAGATCGTTTTTTCCATGACCTGAGAGAACAAAGTTCCGATGAAGCAGGCGGTTACTACGGCAGCGGCCCTCATAACAATTCCCGCGCCGCTGCCCCCTATCATCTTCCCGACCATCTTCATCAGACAAAATGGGCTGCCAACCGGGCGCTTGAATTTCTCAGAAACCGTGACAAATCCCGTCCCTACATGATGTTTGTAGGCTTTTATGCTCCCCATTCCCCTCACAATCCTCCGGCAGAATTTTTTAACCGCTACTATGCCCGCCAGGATTTAGATGCTCCCTATATAGGAAACTGGGATATTCCTCCTGCCAGCAGCGGCAATGTAATGTCCCGGTATACCGCGCTTTCAGAGGAGGACAAGCGCAGTTTGTATGCCGGTTACTATGGCAATATCGCATTTCTGGACACACAGGTGGGCCGCCTTATGCAGGCCGCTATGGAGGACCGCAATACCTATGTAATTTTCACATCCGATCATGGAGAAATGCTGGGTGACCATTATCTAATGCAAAAAAACCGCCCCTACGAAGGGGCAGTCCATATTCCTCTGATGTTCATGGGACCGGATATTCCGGACAGCCGCACGACAGGCTGCCCCGCAGGCTGGCATGATCTGATGCCCACTATCCTGGAGCTTGCCGGCCTGCCTGTCCCGTCCAGTGTGGACGGCAAAAGTCTTGTCCCGCTGCTGAAAGGAACCGATGACACACCCTCGCGCAGCTATATCCACGGCGAATGTACCCATGACTTGATGTTTAATTCCAAAAAACGCCCTGAAAGTACAAAACATAATTATGTGTATGAAAAAGGCTCCCATTTTCTTACAGATGGCAAGATGAAATATATCTGGTACGTTACCAGTGGCAGAGAACAACTGTTTGATTTGCAGACCGATTATCAGGAATGTTGTAATCTGGCCGAAAAACCTGATTACCAGCAGACGCTGCTGTTCTGGCGGAAACGCCTTATAAAAAAACTGGCTGGAAGACCGGAAGGTTTCTCTGACGGGAAAAATCTGATCGCCGGGAAAACGCCCAGACGTACAAGTGACACAATAACCTCTCTTATGGAACAGCGTCGGGAAGAGGGATTTACTTTAGCTTTTCAGCATAACCCAAGTCCTATTCAACGGATGGAATTTTATAACCATCTGATGATTTAACAAACGTCGTAAAATATTTCTTCACAACCATAAGACAATTTTATACCGCACCTTTAACAATACAAAAACCAGTTGCACCATGACGAATCACTCCTCTGATTCGTCATGAGTCAGTGCGTTTATGGGGTCAATGGTACACCATTTCCAACCACCAGTATCGTATTTATTTCTCTGTTTGCTTACCGTTATTTTCATATTAGACTTTCTCCTGCACTGGTACAGACAATTTTAGCACTGCCTTGCGGAATTAACGGTGAAGAAAGCGCCAAATGTCTGAATCACCCGTACATCTGCAAAGTGACAGTGTAGTGGTGCCTACGTCTAACTTTGCAGATATGCAGAGGGCATAGACAGTGGGTGCTTAATTCACCAAAATTTCCACAAAGCGCTAGTACTACAGCGAACTTTTTGAAAGCGTGGTCTTTCTATGAGCCAGATAGGCACAATGGTTCCTGCGTATGTAGTAACATACAATCGCTTTCATATT
>JAAWLV010000060.1 GCA_022798105.1 Hungatella sp. | reverse complement strand
AAGTGCATCTGAAAGTGCGAGTGTAAGTGCATCCCAGAGTGCGAGTGTAAGTGCATCTGAAAGTGCGAGTGTAAGTGCATCCCAGAGTGCGAGTGTAAGCGCATCTCAAAGTGCAAGTGTAAGTGCATCTGAAAGTGCGAGTGTAAGCGCATCCCAGAGCGCGAGTGTAAGTGCATCTGAAAGTGCGAGTGAGAGCATATCTCAGAGTGCAAGTGCATCTCAAAGTGCAAGTGCATCTCAAAGTGCAAGTGAGAGCATATCTCAGAGTGTAAGCGCATCCCAGAGCACGAGTGAGAGCATCTCTCAGCGTGTAAGTGCATCTCAGAGTGCAAGTGAGAGCATATCCCAGAGTGTAAGTGCATCCCAAAGTGCGAGTGAGAGTGTAAGCGCATCCCAGAGCACAAGTGCCAGCGAAAGTACGAGCGCATCCCGGAGCACAAGCGAAAGCACCAGTGCCAGTGTATCTCAGAGTACAAGCGAAAGTGAAAGCACCAGCGTAACCCAGAGCCACAGCGAGAGCGTCAGCACCAGCGTATCGCAAAGCCAGAGCACCCATTCAGAACAAAGTGAGAGTACCAGTGAATCCACAAGAAGACCCGGAAGAGATCCGTCGCCGGAAGAGCCTTCCAGATCATTCACATCTCCGCCGGCTGAGATGACTACCATAGTAGATGAGGAAGTACCTCTTGCGGTAATTGACGAGGACTTTATCGAAATCTATGACGAAGACGTGCCTCTGGCCGGACTTCCGAAGATGGGTGATTCCTCCCCGTCTGCAAAAGGATTGTTGGGAACCATGGCAGTGTCGTTCCTGGGAGCCGTAGGAATTATAAGAAGGCGGAAAAATGAAATATAAAATAAAGTAAGCTTTAAAAATGGATAACTATATTGGCGGCCATCTTTTTGTGAAGGTGGTCGCTGATATGTTGCCAAAGATTATTGGGAGGGAGTATGACGAAGTCCGAGAAAAAAATGCCGGTTTTAAATTATAAACTTACATACACGGCGATTATCATACTTGTATACCTGCTTGGAAGAGGAATCCCTCTGTGCGGAGTCGATGTGTCTGCTTACAAGGGGTTAACCGGCGACGCGGAAACCTTGCTGATACAGGTTGTCGGCGGGGATGCGAATCAATATTCCCTCTTTACTCTGGGGATGTCCCCTTATATGCTTTCCATGATTTTCATTCAGATTCTTACAGTATTTAGAAATGCTGGAAAAAGGGTCAGGCTTTCTCCCAAAAGGATGAACCGTATGCAGCTTGTACTGACCATGGTTTTTGCACTGTATCAGGCTGTCATGCGTGTACAGCAGCTGCATTTTAAAGTATCCGGCTCTGTGCTTGTGCTGGTCAGGACGGCAGCTGTGGCGGAGATGATAGCCGGAGTCACACTGATTATGTGGCTGGCAGGCAGGAACAGGAAATATGGGCTGGGCGGCCATACCATACTGATTTATATAAATATTCTGGATGGAATTTTAAAAACCCTTATAAGGCATAGCATCCTGGAGCTTCTGGTGCCGCTGGCTGTGGCAGCCGCTGTGATGGCCGTCACATTGATTATGGAGGGCGGGGAGAAGAGGATTCCCATGCAGCGTATTTCTATCTACAGCGTTTATGCAGATAAAAATTATCTGGCCATAAAACTCAATCCGGTAGGAATTATGCCGGTAATGTTTTCTACAGCATTTTTTATGCTGCCTCAGATGGCAGCTGCCGGACTTCATCTGATTTTTCCAGAAAACGAAACTATAATTTGGTGGCAGGAGAACCTGGTTCTGACAGAGCTTGCGGGGATCAGGGTATACATTGCCATTCTTTATGTTCTCACTATTGGATTTGCTATGATCATAATCAGTCCGGCAGGGATTGCAGAGCAGTTCTTAAAGGGCGGGGACAGCATTATGAATCTGCATGCAGGGCAGGAAACCAGAAGATATCTTACCCGGCAGGTTTTAGGTATCGGTTTTTTCGGTGCTACGGTGATGGGCATATGTCTTGGAATTCCCATGCTTTTACAATTAAAAGGGGGTATCAGCAGAGAACTGGTCATGCTGCCAGCGTCAGTTATGATATTGACCGGTCTGTGGTACAGCCTTGACCAGGAGGTTAAGGTCCTTAAAAGTTTTGAAACCTATAAGCCGTTTATTTAGGAGGAGCTTATGTTACATTTTATACCAGCTTGGTATCAACAGAACACATGGCATGAAAATGAACAGAAGTGGTATGTGCGGCGGATGCATACGGAATTTGACGATACAGTAAAACAGATACAGCTGTTTCACCGCAATAAAGTTTATCCGTATCAGCTTCTGCTGCTGAGTTTTTCGCCTAATCTGCGTCATTTCCTTCACAGGCAGGGGGTCTATCATGCGCCCTACTGGTCCTGTTTTGATGCAATCCAGGAAGTGAGGAGGACGAAAGCCGTTTTATTATCCTTCCATAATATGAAATGGCCGGCCCATACAGAGTTTGTGTACACTCCATTTGTGGTTACCGCCCTCTTAAAAGGGGAAAAATACGCACAGATCGAATTTGGGGAGGACGGCAATCCCATACAGATTGATATCTATAAAAACGGTATTCTTTACAGACGCAATATCTATGATGATCGCGGGTTTGTCTCCGCTACAATCATTTACAGGGACGGTCAGCCGCTGTACCAGGATTATCTCATGGAAAACGGTGTATGGAAACTGAGATGCTTCCAAGACGACGGACATGTGGAAGTAAATCCTTCCTGTACCGGTTATCGTCTGGTTTATGGGGGCAGAGAGCAGATCAGAACGTATTCAGGCCTTCGTTATGACAGTATGGAGCAGGTGATACGCGAAATACTTTCGTCCTATCTGGAACTGACGGATGACGCGGATTTGTTTTGTGCGGCCATGGATGAACATCATGCCGATTTGATCAAAGACGTTCTGAGAGACAAAAACGTAATTCTGTCTTTTTTCGGAAACCGTTATGATTATGAACGTTATGGCGTAGATAAGGATATTGCCGCCATGGCAGACTATATCATTACGGACTCTTATGAGGCATCTTGCAGGATTCGGGAAAATTCGGGCGGGGCGGTCAGGAGAATTACGGATATATCGCCTTATGACACCAGGATGGATTTTGGTATCAGCCAGCAGCTTAAGGTGCAGAAAATTCTGGTGCCTGTGGACGGTCTTGAGGAGGAGGATTTTGATAAAATCATAGCAATCCTGGGAAGATATCTTATGAAAAACGAAAATACCAGGATTCATCTCTTTACCAGACAGGCAGAGTACGACCGCAAGGACAGGCTTCTGGAACAAGTCCGTATAAGCCTCAGGTCTGCAGGCCTTATGGAGGAATGGGGAAAAGAGGAGGAACACCTGGGAGTCTCCGAGAACCATGTAGATCTTAGGGAAAATATACGGGCGCGGTTTTTGGCGGAACAATGTGTAGATGAATTGTCTGTAAGTAAATGTATAAGAGAACAGAGAATACTGCTGGATATGAGAAAAGCTCCCACTCTGTACCTGCAGATCATGGCAGTCAGCGCAGGGATTCCTATGATTGTGGGATCCAAAACACAGTTTGTGGAGCATGGAGGCAACGGGATGGTTCTTGGCGATATAGATGAGCTGCCGGCTGCTCTGGAGTACTATCTGGACAGCCTGCCGAACTGGAATGACGCCATGGTTTATTCATATGAAATGGGCAAAAAATACACTTCAGAAGCGTTGATCAATAAGTGGAAAGAGGTTATAGATTGTATTGGAAAAGATTCAGGTATTGCAAATAGGCCATAAGGATTGGAGAAAACTTTATACATTGCCGGACATTGCAGAGTTTTGCTGTGAGAATACATTAAAAAAACCGCTTTCAAAACTTTATGATCTGGTTTTTTTAGATCGGACACTGAGCGACAGAGAGATTACCTGCCTCTATAAAGCTGTAAAAGCATACACTCTGTTTGTAACAGACCAGGTGGAGATGACGGATGGAATGGTCTGGCTTTATAAAAGCAGAAAAGGGCGAACCATAGCGGAGGCGGATATTCAGGAGTTTTTGCTTCATGAGACGAAAAATTATTTTTCAAGGCCCTACGGTGAGAAGCTGAACTTAAATAATATAGCCGTTGCTCAGGGGTTTGATGGAAACGTGAAGTGGGAGGGCAGCTGTGGCGTCTGTTTGAACGGGAATTTCGGAACGGAATTGAATCAGGCCGTATACTGGAGGAACAGTATTCCTGTGTTTGAAGGGCAGTGTCTGGATCTGTGGCTGGAATATCAGAAAGATGAAACTATATCGATTGCCCTGACGGCGACACAGATTGTGTCAGGAAGTCTTTCAGATGTTCAGCAAACATGGAGGTTCTCAGAGGAAGAACTGGAGCAGGAGATTCAGATTGACAATCAGTTTTCCCAAGGCTTTTTATTCATATCGATTTTCGCCAAAGGGAGCGGGGAGCTGCGCATTGCAGGGATTCATTTGAGGAAATCCAGAAGAGGGCAGGGGCTTTTTCTTGCCGGGGGAGAACGGTATATCACATCAAAACGGGAAGAGATATTTTGCTATTTTGATCCGGCGGATATGAAACCGCCGTTGAATGTGTATTTTTCCGGTTATAAAACTGAGGAAGGATTTGAGGGATACTATCTGATGCGGGGGATGGGATGTCCGTTTTTACTGATAGCAGAGGCCAGACTGGAAGGCGGAAGTTTTTACATAGGGACAGAGGAATATGAGGACATGCTCTGCAGCACGATTGTGAAATATATGAAGGAGCTTGGATTTACGCCGGCTCAGGTTGTTTTGTCAGGAATTTCCATGGGAAGTTTCGGAGCCATGTATTATGGGTGCAGGATCAGACCCTATGCGGTTCTTCTGGGAAAACCATTATTAAGCATTGGTATGGTGGCGGCGAAAGCGAAACTTCATCGGGCAGGTGATTTTTCTACGTCTCTTGACATTTTAAAATACCTGTGCGGCACGGCAGATGAAGAAGCCGTGAAAGAGCTGGATAAACGGTTCTGGGATAAATTTGACAAGACAGATTGGGGAGAATCCAAAATTATCGTTTCCTATATGATTGAAGATGATTACGATGATTCTGCTTATCCGGGACTTTTGTCTCATATCCATTCAGATAGGGTACAACTGTACGGAAAAGGATTTCACGGCAGGCATAATGACAATTCACAGGGGGTAATTGAATGGTTTTCCAGCCGTCTTAGGCAGATATTAATGGAGGATTTCCAGAGAAAGGCAGGAAGATAATGACAGGGCAGAGATGGAGCATATATTGGAACGAATATTCCGCGAATACGTATCTGTACGGATCGGAGATTATTTATCACCGGAAAGATGATGTAGAGTTTATAAATGGGATGATGGCTCCGGGGACGGTGATCAAGCAGTGGTATTCCAGAACCAACTATCAGGCCCATAGGATAGAACCGTCCCTTCCCATGATTGACGGGGAGAGCGATTACCGGATTACTGTCAATATTGATACGCCTCCCGGTGAGGGATGGCTGGTAAGGCTGGTGTTTTATGACAGATATGAGACTGAGGCAGGAAGTCTGACCATCAGAGATAAGGTCACGGACTTCAGATGTCCCCTAAAGACCTACAGCTACCGCATGCAGTTGATCAATGGAGGGCTTACCGCTTTTCGTTATCATTCGATTGTAATTCAGGAAATAACCCATGAGACAGAAGAAACACTTAAAAGAGTTTAATAAAATTTTAATAAAAGTCAAAAGTTACAGGGAAACGATGAGCCGGTTAAGGGATGATGAATTGTCCTGCATGACAGATATTTTTAAAGAACGTTTTAACCGGGGGGAGAGTCTGGATGATATTTTGCCGGAGGCTTATGCTGCCGTATGCGAGGCGGATTACCGCGTTATAGGACAGTTCCCTTTTGACGTTCAGATTCTGGGGGCTATTGCTCTTCACAAAGGAATGCTGGCGGAGATGAACACCGGGGAGGGGAAGACCCTGACAGCCACCATGCCTTTGTACCTTAACGGTCTTTCCGGAAGAAGCACCATGCTGTTAACCAGCAATGACTATCTGGCATTAAGAGATGTTCAGGAGATGGGACCGGTTTACCGTTTTATGAAGCTTTCCGTGGCGGCGGGGGTAAGCCGGAGAACGGAAGTGGCTTTTACCAACAGAGAGAAGAAGGAAATCTATGGGTCGGATATTGTGTATACCACCCATGGCAGTCTGGGCTTTGATTATCTCATGAACAATCTGGTAACCGCGGCGTCAGACCGGTTTTTAAGAGAGTTTTATTATGTGATTATTGACGAGGCGGATTCCGTGCTTCTGGACGCTGCCCAGACTCCGCTTGTGATCTCCGGCTCTCCCAGGGTGCAGTCGAACCTGTATGAAATGGCGGACTTTTTTGTCACTACCCTGAAAAAAAACAGAGACTATGAGATGGAGGAGAACGCGGTATGGCTGACAAAGGAGGGCGTAAGCTATGCGGAACGTTTTTTTCAGATCGACAATTTTTACGGTTCCGAATATTTTGAGGTAAACCGCCATGTGACCCTGGCTCTCAGGGCTCACACGCTGTTTGAGAAAAAAAAGTCCTATATGATCTCAGACAGCGGGGAACTGCAGCTGTTGGACAGTGGTTCAGGCCGGCTGATGGCAGGGGTCAAGCTAAGAGGCGGGCAGCACCAGGCCCTTGAGACTAAGGAGAAACTGAAGATATCCCAGGACAACCGTTCCATGGCTTCTGTTACCTTTCAGACGCTTTTCAGAATGTTTCCCAAGATGTCAGGGATGAGCGGAACTATCGTCGATGCGGCACCAGAGCTCTGGGATATCTACCATACGGATGTGGTTGTGATCCCTCCCAACAAACCGGTGCAGAGAAACGATCTGGAGGATATGTATTTTGCAAATAAGGAGGAACAGTTTTCAGCCGCCATGGAGACGGCGATCTCGATTCACAGGACAGGACAGCCGGTACTGATTGTGGTAACTACCATTCCGGAGACGGAAATGGCATCAAACTATCTGGTTCAGGCCAATGTTTCCCACAGCGTCCTCAATGCCAACAACGCTTTCTGGGAGGCGGAGATCATAAAAGAGGCGGGGCAGATGAATGCGGTCACAGTTTCCACTGGCATGGCAGGCAGGGGGACAGACATCCGGCTGGGAGCGGGGGTGAAGGAATTAGGAGGTCTTGCGGTGGTCGGGATCGGACGCATGGGCAATATCCGGCAGGAACGCCAGGCCAGAGGCAGGGCAGGAAGGCAGGGGGATCCCGGAATCAGCCGGTTTTTTGTATCTCTCCAGGATGGGGTGGTGGAAGATAACGGGCCGTCTGATTTGAACAAATATATAGAAAGAAAACGGCAGATAGGAAGAAGAAAACTGAAAAAGATCATAGACAGGGCACAGGCATTGGGGGAGGAGCTGGCCGTTATGTCCCGGAGCAACTCTGCAAACTATGACGAGATAGTTCAGAGACAAAGGGAACTGATGTATGCCACCAGAGACAGGCTTCTGGATGGAAAAGGCATGGATGAGGAGAAGCTGCTTGAAATTGCGGATGAAAATATCAGCCGTTTTATCCGGGAGCAGACCTCCATGACCCGTATAAAGCTTCACCGCTATATTCTGGATCATATTTCTTACAGGCTGGACGGGGAAACCGGGAAGATTGCACTGGACGACCCTTCTGCCGTGAAACAGTATCTGGTGAAGAGAGTGCAACAGGGGCTGGAGGAAAAGAAGGAAAAGACAGGAAACTTAAGGCAGCTAAACCGGTTTATGCGCATAGCTGCATTAAATGCGGTTGACAATGCCTGGATAGAGCAGGTGGATTATTTACAGCAGATACAAGCTGCAGTATCAGGAAGGGCTTTGGCCCAGAGGAACCTTCTGTATGAATTCCAGAAGGATGGGATGGAAGCCTTTGAAAAGATGAAAGTAACTATTTTGGAGAATATTATGAGGAATATTCTTCTTAGCAATGTGTATATGGATGCAGACAGGAGGATCCATATTCTGCTGCCGTAGAGGAGGGGACATATGATCTATAATTTTAATTTAGGTATTGGCTGGGCCAGCAGCGGTGTGGAATATGCCCAAGCTTATAGGGCAGGTGTTCTGCGAAGGATAGGCCGGGAGGCTAAATTTATTTTTACTGACATGTTTCCGACGGATAATATTCAGCATATGACGGAGAATATCGGTTTCCTGGATTCGGAGGTTATCTGGCTGTACACGTTTTTTACGGATTGTAAAATATCGCCGGTAACCTACACCCTGGAGCAGCTGGAGGCCTCCTTTAAAGATCAGGAGTATTCGGTTTCGAGAGAAGGCAGCAGGGTAACCTATAGGTTTGAGGGGACGGACCTGTATTATACGGTTTATCTGACCGACGGTAAAGACAACTGCGTGCACAGAGTTGAGATGGTCTCAGGAGGCTGCCTGATCCGGAAAGATTATTTTACTTACTGCAGGATCTACACGGAATATTATGCCCCGTTGAACAATCAGGCCCATCTGTATCAGCGGCGGTTTTTCAACGAGGACGGAACTGTGGCTTATGAGGAGATTATTGATGAAGATGCGGTTATGTACCAGTTTCCTGACAGGCTCATCTGTTCCAAGGCAGAGCTGGTAGGCTGTCTGGTATCCCGGCTGAATCTGACGAAGGAGGATGTGGTGATAATTGACAGAACCACGGATATTGGTCAGACCATTATGCAGAATGCAGAGCCGGCAAAGATCGGTATTGCGGTCCATGCGGATCATTTTAGTGAAAGCGGAACGGACGAAGATCACATCCTTTGGAATAATTACTACGAATACGCATTTTCTCAGCACAGATATGTGGATTTTTATATTGTATCTACAGACGCCCAGAACAGGCTTTTGACGGAACAGTTCAGAAAATATATGGGTATCACTCCGTTTATCGCGACGATTCCGGTGGGAAGTGTGGACGAGCTGAGGTATCCGGAGGGAGGCAGGAGAGAACACTCCCTTATTACGGCTTCAAGGCTGGCGGGGGAGAAACATATAGACTGGCTGATTGAGGCGGTTTGGGAGGCCAGAAAGACTGTAGAACATGTATCGCTGGACATCTACGGAAAAGGCGGCGAGGAAGAGAACTTAAGAAGACTGATCGAAAACCTTGACTGCGGGGAATACATACATTTAAAAGGGCAGTACCGGATGAATCATGTGTATAAGGCTTATGAAGCCTATATATCTGCGTCTACCAGCGAGGGGTTTGGTCTTACTCTGATGGAGGCCATTGGTTCCGGCCTTCCCATTATCGGTTTTGATGTCCGCTATGGGAATCAGAATTTTATTGACGAGGGGGAGAACGGGTATAAGCTCCCATACCACGACAGGATGGACAAAAAGGAGCGGATTCATGTACTGGCCGAATCGATTATCCGTCTGTTTACACAGGCGGATCTGGAAAAATTCCACAGGCATTCCTATGAGAAGGCCCGGACATATCTGACAGAGGAGGTGGAAAAGAGATGGATAAATTTATTAGATCAGATGATATAGTATTGCTTTTGGATACATATTCCGCAGACAGCCAAAACCTCCATGAGTCTTTCCGAAAGGCAGGATACGGCTGCAGGGCTGCGGTCATTGAGGACGACGGATTCCTGCCGGAGGACGTGATGTCCGTATACGGCTCTTTTCTGGGGAGCTTTAAGGGTGAAAAGGGGGTGCCGGGTAAACCCAGATATTTTAACGAGATTACAGTGCCAAAACACTGGGAGATTAGCGGGAACAATACGGCAGGTCAGATTCGCGACCTGCACAGGGAGAGAGGGCGGATCTTTTACAGGGAACCCTCTTACAGGCGGCTGGTAAAAATCGTGGACTGGTATGACGAAAATAAAATTCCCAGATCCAGCGATCACTATAACCGTTACGGCGCGCTTTATGCCAGAACCGCTTTTAATGCAAAGGGGCGCAAAGTAAATAAATCATATTTTTCAGCGGAAGGAAAGGAAATCATCGTAGAAAACTATGTGACAGGAGACATTATTCTCAATGACAGGGATCAGGTAAGGATATTTTCCGGCAAGACGGAGTTTGTCCTTTTTGCTCTGAAGAGAGCCGGGTTTGAGAAAAACAGGATTTTTTACAATTCCCTGTCCACGCCTTTCTTTGTATCCCAGCGTCTTCACGGCGTGTACAAGAGGGATATCCTGTTCTGGCAGGAGCCGGAGCGGGACGATATTCCCGGCAACATGCAGATTATCTTAAACGGGCAGGCCAGCCGCACATCAAAGATTATGGTGCAGAAGAGGCGGGCCTATGACGGGCTTATGAAACTGGGGGCGCCGTCGGAGTGTGTGCATAAGTTTGGATTTATTTATCCGTTTGAGAAGAGAAACAGGCACAGACCGGAGGCGCTGATCTGCACGAATTCCGATCAGATAGAACATTTAAGGGACATGGTGGAGACACTTTCGGGCATGCAGTTCCATATTGCGGCTTTTACGGAGATGTCGTCCAGGCTGATGAGCATGGAGAGGTATGAGAATGTGACGCTCTATCCTGGGGTAAAGACGGATATTTTGGAGGAGCTTTTTGAAAAGTGTGATTATTACCTGGATATTAATCGGGAGTCGGAGATTGGGTCAGCGGTGTATCAGGCATTTTTACATGACCATCTGATCTTTGCATTCAGGGAAACCGTCCATAACAGGGATTATGTGGCAGACGAGCAGATCTACAGTCTGGACGAGTGGGGCAGGATGGCCGGAGATATCAGGCGGGCGCTGGAGGATGAGAAGGAGATGGACAGGATGCTGGAGCGCCAAAGGATGGAGGCGCTGGCCGAGACGGAGGAGAGGTACTTACAATTTGAGGAGAAGAAGAGGAGAATTGTAAGAAAAAACCGTTTCATAACCATGCATATCACCAACCTTCACGGGGAAAACCCTGTGGAGACGAGAGTGATAGCCCAGCAGAATGTAACTGCCCTTGCCAGGGAACTGGGCTTTTCGGAATTGCCGGTTTTTAGGTATCAGTCAGGCAGCGGCGCCAAAAGCAGCCTTAGGAAGGAGGCAGCCAGGCTAACGTCTGTCATAAGGGATAATGATATTGTCCTTTTTCAGTCTCCGTCGTGGAATCGGGGGGCCTATGACAAAGAGCTTCTAAAGGAGATACGGTGCCACAGAAACATCCGGCTGGCCGTGTTTATCCATGATGTGATGCCCATGATGCAGGGAGGGACGCAGCTGGATTATCAGCAGGTGATAGAGGGGTATAACCTGGCTGACCTGGTGATTGTCCCTACGGAGGTCATGCTGGATTTTCTGAGAAAAAACGGGTTAACCGTAAAGAAGACGCTGATCCAGCCCATGTGGGATCTGCCGTTCTCGGAGGAGCTGAGAGAACCTAAATTCAGCCGGCAGATTATTTTCAGCGGGGCGCCGGAAAGATTTTCGTTTGTATCCTCCTGGAACTATGAGATTCCTCTGCGGCTGTTTACGGATAAGAAACTGGAATTAAAGGGACTTAATATCTTATGGGAAGGGTGGAGAAATACGACAGAACTTCTGATCGAGTACACGAAGGGAGGATTCGGCCTGGTATGGGAGCAGAGTGTTCAGCAGGATTATTATAAGAGCTGCCAGCCTCATAAGCTGGCGGCCTATCTGGCAGCCGGGATTCCGCTGATTATGGAAAAGGGGCTGCCTCATGAACAGACAGTGCTGGATTATGGGCTGGGGTTTATCGCTGCTTCTCTGGATGAGGCGGTTGACAGGGTGAAGAATGTGACAAAGGAGGAGTACCGCCGGATGGCGGACAATACGAAACATATCGGCAGTCTTATAAGAGGAGGCTTTTTCACGAAAAAACTGCTGATTGATACGGTTAATTATCTTATGCTGGGATGAAAGGACATGCATTTGGAGTGAGGGGAAGCGATTTATGAAAATACATATAACTAATTTATATGGCGCCAAGGGTACCCATGTTTTAGGACAGCAGAATGTTGCTAAGATTGCCAGAAAGTTAGGATTTCAGGAGATTGCTCTCTACTGTTATCCGGCGGATTCTGACACCCAGGGAGAATTAAGAAAAAGAATTGACGGGATAACTTCCGCGCTTGAGGACGGGGATATTGTTATTTTTCAGTCTCCGTCATGGAATGTCACATATTACGATAAAAAACTGTTGGAAATCATTCGGGTGCACAAAGATGTGCGGATTGCAATTTTCATCTGTGACGTGATTCCAATGATGTTTGAAGGCACTTCAGAGGAAGACTATAGTCAGACGGTAGAAATTTACAACATGGCTGACCTTATTATCGTCCCTTCTGAGGCAATGCTGAGATTTTTGCGGAAAAAAGGGTTAAAGGTGGAGAAGTTTCTCATCCAGTCTATGTGGGATCTGCCGTTTTCAGAGCCATTGGAGATGCCAAAATTCAGTCGACAGCTCTTTTTTTCCGGGGCGCCCGACAGGTTCAGATTTTTATCATCCTGGAATTATGATGTTGTGCTGGCGCTGTTTACAGGTGAAAATTTTGAGCTAAACGGGCAGAATATACGCCTTTGCGGCTGGAAGAATACGGCGGAACTGCTGGCGGAATATACAAAAGGGGGATTTGGCCTGATCTGGGAACAGAGTGCCCGATCGGAATATTATAAATGCAACCAGCCTCACAAACTGTCATCATATTTAGCAGCCGGAATTCCTGTGATCATGCAGAAAGGACTGGTGCACGAACAGACTGTGACAGAGTATGGCCTGGGATTTGTGGTCGGTTCTTTGGAGGAAGCGGCAGATGCTGTAAGGAATATTTCAGAAGATAAGTATTATGAATTGGTGGACAATATAAAAAATATCAGTTTTCTTATAAGAGGAGGATTCTTTACGAAAAAGCTGCTGTTGGACACGGTTAATTATTTATTGCTGGACTGAGGGATGATTCGTCATAAAAAACAGCCGTAAAGGGGATGATGCAAAGACTGCACCATCCCCTTTCGTATGCCGGATAAACGCCGCGGCCGGCTATCCCCGCAGCCGGAATCTCTGGACGGAATCCTTCAGTTCCCCTGCCTGGGCGCGCAGTTCCTGGGCAGAAGCCGCGGAACTTTCCGCTGCGGCTGCATTGGTCTGGACCACCTCGGAAATCTGTTCCATGCCCTGAGTCAGCTGAGTCAAGGATTCGGCCTGCTCCCTGGCGGACTGGGCGATATTTTCTACCAGCTGAGTGGACTGCATTGCCTTGCTGACACCCTGTGCCAGGGTCTGGGTGCTGTCTGCAGACAGGGTGGTTCCGTGTTTTACAAGGTTTATGGAAGTTTGAATAAGGTTTGTAATATTCTGGGCCGCCTCGGAGCTTTTGTTGGCCAGGCTCTGGACTTCATCGGCAACCACTGCAAACCCTTTTCCGGCGGTGCCGGCCCGGGCAGCCTCCACGGCGGCGTTGAGGGCTAAGATGTTGGTTTGGAAGGAAATATCCTCAATGGTCTTTATAATACCGCTGATCTGCTGAGAGGACTTGGAGATGTCGTCCATGGCAGTGGTCAGATCGGCCATCTTCTGGTTGCAGGCCTCCAGCTGGGCGGCTGCATCCATGGATAACCTGCGTGCATTGTCCGCATCCTGGGAGGTGCTGTTGACCTGGGAGGAGAGATCCTGGATGCTGGCGGACAGCTCCTCAACCGCCGAAGCCTGGGCTACCGCACCGTTGGAGAGGGTTTGGGAATCGGAGGCCATCTTCTCGGACTCGGCCGAAACCTGCCCGGCGGTCTGATTGATCTGGGACAGGGCCTTGTTGAGAGAATCCAGTATCTGGCTCATGGCCTTCTGGATAGGCTGGAATTCTCCGCGGTAATCGTTTCCGATGGACAGATCCATCTTACCCTGAGCCATCTGGGCCAGCTTGGAGTTAATGTCGGAGATGTATTTTTTCAGTTCGCTCTTGGTCTCGTGGATGGACTGCACTAACATCCCGATCTCGGAGGTATCCGGCTCCAGAGGAAATTCTGCGGAAAGGTTGCCTCTTGAGATTTCACCCATCTGGTCACGGACCGCTATAATGGGTTTCAGGATCCGCTTATTGGTAATATTCATGACAACAAGCTGGATTATTCCCACCAGAACCATGAACAGGAAGATAATGAGTGTGATTACATCCGACTTGAAAGTCAGGGCGCTGACTTCTTCCTGGGTCCGCTTATCCAGGGTGTCCAGAAACTGCTGTTTCAGGGAGGTGATGTTTGCCGTAACGGAGTTGTAGTCGGAGCCGTACACGTATTCCAGGGCCTCTGCCATCTGGCCTGCCTGTACCTGTTCCATGGCTCCTTCCTCCAGGGGAACCAGATTGTTGGAGAGGGAAGCCATCTCATCGACCATGGCCTGTTCCTGGGCGGTGATGCCGATCTCCTGCATGGCAGCCACACCCAGATCCCGGTTCTTTAAGTTGTTGATCTCATTCCAGTAATTGTCATAGTGTGTCTGGTCTCCGGTGGCCGCGTAGGCCCGCACCTCGTTGGTAAGGTAGGCGGAACCGTTCATAAAGCGGTTGGCATTGTAGGTCAGGTTGAACCTGTCTTCCGTGGCGTCGCTCAGATCCTTTTTGACACTGCCGTAGGCAAACAGCAGGAGGATCATGCATAAAAGGGCGGCGAAGGAAATGCCGTTTAAAAGAAAGTTCAGTTTTGATTGGTTCATTGCTTTTTTCATTTTGCGCCGATGTCCTTTCGTATATTAAACAATTGATATCTTCCTCTAGTTTACACAATATGAAAGAAAATTTCAACTATAAAAAAGAATCTCCCGGTACCGGCCATTCCAAATCGCCTTCGGCGATGGGCGGCCTGGTTCGCTGCCATTACGTGCATCCTCCCGGCTAATCAGCGTAGTGATTAGCCATGGTGTGAACCAATGTCATGAGTTGCCCGACAAATGAGCAACTAATAGCAATAAGAAAACTTAACACATTAACATCAAATATAGTATAATAGAGACAGATTTTAAACGA
>JAAWLV010000059.1 GCA_022798105.1 Hungatella sp. | reverse complement strand
TCTAATCTGGGAAGCCATCTATCAGGTGTAAAAACATCTTTCGGCACTTGTGCGGAAATTGGATTTTCGCAGGAAGTTGCGAAAGATGATTTTATACCCAAAAACATCTTTTACCGCCTTGCCATGAAAGCCAAAAACGAAACGGCAGAGAAATTTCAGGCAAAAGTAGCGGACGAGATTATACCCTCTATCAGGTATGCCTTGGCTCTGCGACGCATTCCCATTTTGGGATTCTGCCTCCTGCTGCCTTCTGGGGCTCCATAATGTGATTTTCCCATTTTTATCCCTTACCCTATAAATTGTACCCTCAACCTGTTTGGAGCGGAAATTACCCCTTTTCAGGCTGATTATAATCGTTATTTTTGAGAATCCCGGAGCTTCCGCATGGTTTCCGCTTTTTCCTCTCTCTGTTCGTCTGTCAATTCCATTCCAGGATTAATCCGTATCCAGGAAGTAGGGATATGGGCGCACAGACTGCCGTCCTTATTTTCGGCCACAATTTGACATTCCTCTGGCCGTTGTTTTGCCAGGTTCCGGATTCTGGTCTTATACCGCCCCTGGGAGAAACTGACCGTGGCTCTTTCATGGTCTTTCAAGAATTCGATCACATTATCGTTAAATGCTGTGATGTCAGGCAGAGAGATTTCACCAACCTCGATTCCCGCCATATCTGCAATCCGCTCCAGAGCGTCCTCCGATACCTCGCCATTGTTCATGATCCACTTCACTGATCTCCTGGTCAATCCCGTCCGGTGACAGATTATGTCCTCTGTCCATTTCTCCCTTTCTGCGATTTCCTGAAACTTTTTTCTGTTTAACCTCATACTGACGTTCTCCTCTTATTGTGTTTGTCCGATCCCCCAGACCAGGAGCCAGGAACTTTTTAGGGCCTCCAAAATCTCTAAACAGGCAGCAGGCTTTTTTAAGGACTTCGAAAACTGCGGATGAACAGCAGACCTTTTTAAGGTGTCGCAAATGTCGCAATACTTCGCACGCGTTGCCGTGTAGCAAATTGCTGTTTCCTCTTGCTTCGCTCTTGGTTCACATTTCTTTTTTTGCGTTGCATTTCTCTTTGTTCGCTCTCTGTTCGTTTTTTTTGTTGTACTTTTTTGGTGATTTCTCGGAATTCGTGAGGTTCAGGTGAGCGTTTTTTAGTTTGCACTTTTTTGCATTTTCCGCATTCTGACAAACTGGGCCCAATTTTTTTGTTCGGCTATTCTCTGCATTCCGGTTTTCAGGAGAGACAGCGCCGCTCTTTTTTTTGTGCGCATTTCTGCGCATTTTCTCCTGCGCGTTATCGTGTCAACAAATTCTTGGATTTCCACAGCTTCAAGTCCCTACCTGGTAAGAGACACAATAGGGAGGATACCCCATTCAAGGATCGGACCTATTTTCTGGCCTGAAGGATGTCTCTGTTTGGGGTGTCTGAAATGGACATGCTTCCAGTCCCTGACTCTCCTGCTGCCCTTGGCCATCCCCCAGAAGGGAAGAGGGCAGCAGGTTCCCAGCCCTAGCCAGTGTCCTATACTGTCAGAATGGCAATTTTAGCAGGCTTCCAAACAGTTTATAATACCCAACCCCCTGCTGCAGCGACCTTACCAGATAGGGAGCCAGGTATGGATTGCTCAAATTTGCCGCCCTGCAGACAGTCTCCTGGTTCTCTTCCAGGGCTGCAAGCTTTAGGAGTTCCGTTCCACGTTCTTCACCGATACCATAATCAGCCAGTTTCTTTTTCCTTGTCCGCATCTTGCACCATCCTTCCTGCTTTGCTATAATCCAGATAGTGCAAGTTTCCCGCTGCCCCCCTTATCCCACATCATAGGCAGCGGGATTCTTTTCCATAACGCTATTCCGAGGGAGCATAAAAAACTTTTTTCCGTGCCTGATATGCCAGGTCAATCTCATAAAGCACGCCTTTGGCCCGGCTCATATCCTCATAGATACCGATACAGACCGGGGCAGGATTGAGGCGGTTTCTTACATACACCGCCGCCTGCCCGCTGCTCCCCTGACTGTCTACATAAACCTCTCCAAATTCTAAATACTGCTTACCGTCCTGTGTTCTGATCTTCATTCTCTTTACATCTCCTCTCCAGGTCTCCTAAAATTGCCAGAGCAAGGTCTTTTGAGAACTGCCCCGGATACTTTTTCATGATTTCTGAAATTTTCTCTACAGCCTCCCCCCAATACCTGGTATCGTTCCGGGGACGTACTGGCAGCAGGGTTTTGTAAGTGTTCCAAATCTCTGAAAATAAATCAAATTCCTGCTTAATCTCACCATTTTTGACCATCATCCCTCCCATTTCCCAAAAGGGGTGTTTCGCTGCTTGCCAGGTACAAAGACTCCTTCTGGTTCCTCTGCGCTTTCCTGCTCCCGAAAACTCATAGAGTCACCATCAAATTCAAGCTGCATTTTACACTGCTCCCCTTGACGATTTTTCGCCACTTTCAACCCTTTCTTGGCCTGATTGCCATCGTCCAAATTCCATAGCAGGATAATCACGGAAGCATCTTGCTCGATATCCCCGGATTCCCTCAATTCCGACATGGTTGGTTCTTTCGTCTCCCGCAGCTCCGATACCCGGTTGAGCTGGGACAGGACTATGATGGGGCATCCGATTTCCATTGCCAGGGCCTTAATACTTTTTGATATGTCCCCGACCTCGCTTACCCTGTTTGTGTAGCGGCGGTCTGACCGGACCAACTGGAGATAGTCGATAATGATACAATCAGCTCCCATATTCCGGCATTCGCTCCGCATCTCGGAAACCGACTTGGCTCCGGAAGAAATCCAGATATCCAACTTTTTCAGTTTTACATTGGCATAATCGAAGCGCTCCCGTTCATCATTGAGAAATGATTTTCCACGCCGGATGCGGTTAAGCTTAATCCCTGACTGCCTGGAAAGCATCCGCTCATATACCTGGGCTTCCCGCATTTCCAGGTTGTACAGCAGCACCCTTTTCCCTGCTGCTCCCATGCTCATAAGAATCTGGGTTACAAGGGCAGACTTTCCAACCGCCGGCCGTGCCCCGATCACAATCACGTCCCCGCCCTCCAAGCCGCCGAGACAATCATCAAGCCTTGGAAAGCCTGTATAGAGCCTCGGTCTTTCATCGTCCATGAAATATCCAGGTGAAACATCATCAACAATCTGTGCCAAGTTTCTAACACTTGACCGGCCGCCGTCCCTCAATGCATCCAATCCATTCACTAATTGCCCAATCTGCCGCTCAACGTCCACAGGCTGGAAATTCACGGCATTGATAAGCTGGGCCGCCTCGCGCGCCTTATAGGCTCCCACAATAGCTGCGGCATACTGCCCTGCGGCTGTGCTGACAACGGTGGAGTCTGAACATTCTTTCAGGCAGTCCAAAAGCTGGGAACGGGGAACGTCCGGCATATTTTCTGCCAGAGTGACAAGGTTGGCCGGATACCCAAAGTCATAAGCACGAAGATATTGCAGGTAAATGCGGCCAAGCAAGCCGTCCATGAACATTTCCGGCTGTAAGGGGCCACAGTCCTTGATGGCTTGCGGGTTTGTCATTAGAGCACCAATAAGTGCCTTTTCAGGATTCAGTATCATTTGTCCTTCTTTCTGGCAGATAATCTAAAACTGCCTTGTTCAGGAATGTATCAAAGTTCTTGTAAAACTGTATGTCGGTTCCAGACTCTTCCATCTGCCGGACGTAGGCGGCGACAGCCAGATAAATCTCACGTCGGTCAAGGCGGTAACGAGTGCCGTTGATTACCCGGCCCTTTCCAACGTAGCCCCGATAATACTCAAAAGCTTTAGCCTTACCTCGTTTTTTTGGATAGATGGCGTATATCTTCTCAAAATCTTCCGCCTCCTGCTGCAAGGCTGTTTTTTTGTCAGGCTCTTGTGTCTGTTTTTTCTCTTTTGTGCGCTCACGCTCGCCGCCAGGAGAGCATAATATATTATTATCTATACTATACTTACCTGTGGATACATCCTGGATACAAGATGTATCCATTTTGTACATGCCCTCTTTATAGACCCCATTTTCCACGGATAAAAGGGCTAATTCTTCCTGGTAAATAGTTTCTTTGTACCTGTCCTTTTGTATGTAATTATTTTGTCTCCAATGTCGTATGACCACGATCCCATTGTTTAGAGCAATAGCGAATCCTTTCGCGATCAAAAGCTTTAAATCATCCTGATTTGCTCCAATCATTGCCGTTACCCTCTTGGGAGAAGAAACAAAACCATCATCATCAGCCCGCATCCCCAGGTGGAAATATAGAGCTTGGGAGGAAATGGGCAAATCAAGAAAAGCGTCAGTGTCCACGACGTCTAGTGAAAACATTCTTCTGTTTGCCATTTATTTTTCTCCTGACAGGGAATCCATATACTTGTCGAGAACTGTAAAATTGACCCGCACGGATTTTCCAATCTTGATAATAGCTCTGGCATCCTCCGCGATGGTTCTCATTTTGTTCCTGCCGAATCCGTAACGGGCTCCGGCACACTCTAAGGTTCCTGTTTTGGCTTCTGCTACAGAATTTTCTAGTCTCTTTCTCATGGCTTATCCTCCTTTATGGTTGACCTTTTATATGCTTCATGTTACAATAATAACGCATAAAAGTTTATGATAAAATTGAGATATCATAAACTTTACCATAAATTTTTGGAGATTTGACTATGAGCGGTTACATGTTTAAAAATGGAAATCTTATAATTGCTTCAGAAAAGGTTCTTGCTTCTACATGCAAAATGGAGGGCTATAAACCCTTATGGGTAAAAGATGGGGTGATTTCAGAAAAATGTCCGAAACATTTTGATTTTTTCTTAGATGATCTTTATATTGTTGGTACTGGGGAAATAATATTTCCAAAAGTCGAAAGCTTACAAGACTTGCCGCCATATCCTAACAAAGAATATGATTCTAGGGAATTGTTTGACAGCTTCATTAGTTTAAAACATTCTTTTGATGGTAAAAAATATGAACACCAAATAAATAAAACAATAAAATGGTGTGAAAAATTTGGATTTCCTTTTTTTGGAAATAATGGATTATATTGTGGGGAGATTGGCACATGTTATAAATCAACCCAAAAAATTGGATTTCATTTCAGGACATTTTTAATGGACGTATATCATTTATATGATTCTTTTGAAAAGGCTTGTTTAACTGATTCAGAACTAAGTATTGGCCAAACGACTCAACAAAAAAATCCTTATTCTATACCTCTATCAAAAAATATTGAACATGCCATTACAAGTTCTCTTAATATCGCTATGCTACAACGGAAACAAAAATATGTTTATAATAATCATAAACTAATATGTGAAACTGGATTTGAAACACTTATTTCACTTGCGTACTATCAATTCGCCATTCTTTTACTCTCTCCTAAAGGGATGAGTGCAAGACGTTGTGAATATTGCGGAGCATTATTTGCAACAGATAATCGTAAAAGGAAATATTGTGAATGTTGTTATCCTCAAAAACGATATTCGCAAAAAACCCGCATACAAAAGAAGGCACCCGATACCAACTAAGGTATTGAGTGCCTCCCCCTTCCTGGTAGCAGGCACAAGAGATTAATTTTATAAATTGGGGTATTAATTGGGGTAAAATCTTTTTCAGAGAGCCGGGAAACCGCATGGATACGGTGTTTCTTGGCATTGCGTCATTTAATATGTAGTTAACGACATGGAATCGGAGGATTACAGAATAGCATTGCCGGTCAGCCCGTTAACAGAAGACAGTGAGGGCATGTAATTTTGCAGGAATATTATGAAAGAGAAGCGCCTTCTTGATCTATGGGATTTGAGGAAGGTAGGGAAGAATGGCTGTCTGTTCTCTCAGGCCCGTGCTGAAAATGTGTTAGAAAAACGTTTTATGTAAACCGATGGCAAAAAAAGGAAAACCCTTGAATCCACTGGAATTCAAGGGTTTTTTAAGTCGGGGTAACAGGATTTGAACCTGCGACCTCTCGGCCCCCAGCCGAGCGCGCTACCAAACTACGCCATACCCCGTATTGCCTCTTTTTTATCAGCTTTATCGGCCGACTCCCTTATTATAGCAAAAGATCTTCGATTTGAAAAGCATTTTCTTGAAAAAATTTTTAGAATACGATATGATTAGGGTAATAACCCGGACGGGCCTGGGTTTTACCGCGCCGGCAGCACAAATATACAGCGGCCGCAGGCGGTTTAAAGTGGGGAAAGGAGGCTGAAGATGAGGCCGATAGTGAGCTTTGATATGGATATGACGCTTCTGGATCATGAGACATTTAAGATTCCGGACAGCGCCATGGAAGCCCTTCGTCTGCTGAGGGGACGGTATGTGGTAGTTCTGGCCACAGGACGGGATATGGACAGCCATTACAGCCGGGAGCTTCGGGAACTTGTAAAACCGGATGGGATTGTACACACCAACGGCACCAAGATTACCGTGGGAGACAAGATCCTCTATGAATCCTATATGGCGAGAGGACTGAAAGAAGGCCTTCTTAGATTTGCCGGAGATCACGGACTTTCAGTGGGGGTTACCCTGGGGGATGAAGACTATTATGTCCATCCGGAGCAGGTGACGGAGTTTGACAAAATCCGATGGGGGGAATGCGGCAGGAGGTACTGCGACCCGTGGAAGCTTTTGGATATGGATGTGCCTTCCATGTGCTATATCGGGGAGCCCAAGGGCGCGGCCCTGTTAGAGAAGGCATTTGCGGATCTGAAATTCCCTCTGTTTGCAGAGAACAGGGGAGCAGATATTATTGAGAAGAAGAATTCCAAGGCAAAGGGGCTTTCTAAGCTGTGTGAATATTTCGGCACGACCATGGAGGAGGCCTATGCCTTCGGGGACAGTATGAATGATTACGAGATAATTCAGGCAGCGGGCACGGGGATTGCCATGGAAAACGGGGATCCCAGGCTGAAGGCGGTAGCAGACTACGTGGCTCCCCATATCAGAGATGACGGAATCTACAGGGCATGTGTGGATTTGGGACTGATTTAAAGCTGTGCGGTGTGCAAGGCAGGCTTTAAAAAGGCCTGATATATAAAAAGAACAGGAGACGGTTAACCATGAATGAGAGACTGAAAGAACTTCGCAGACTGATGGAGGAGCGGCATATTGACGCCTATCTGATTCCCACATCGGATTTTCACGAGTCCGAGTATGTTGGTGAATACTTTAAGTGCCGGAAATTTATCACAGGCTTTACCGGATCGGCCGGTACGGCTGTGGTGACGGCAAAGGAGGCAGGGCTGTGGACTGACGGGCGGTATTTTGTCCAGGCGGCCAGGGAGCTTGAGGGGAGCGGCTTTAAGCTGCAGAAGATGGATGAAGAGGGTGTGCCCACGGTGGAGGAATATCTGGTACAGGTTATACCCCAGGGCGGAAGGCTGGCATTTGACGGGCGGGTGGTCAACAGCCAGCTGGGGGAAGCCATCGAGGAAGCTCTGGAGGATAAGCAGGCGGATTTCTCCTATGAAGAGGATCTGGCAGGGATGATTTGGGACGGCAGGCCGGAGATGTCCGCGGAGCCGGTGTGGATCTTGGAGGAGGCGTATGCCGGGGAATCGGCGGAGAACAAGATAGCCCGCCTGAGGAAAGATATGAAAGAGGCCAGGGCCACAGTTCATGTACTCACAACCCTGGATGATATTGTATGGCTTCTCAATATACGGGGCAATGATATTCCCTTTAATCCGGTGGTCCTCTCCTATGTGGCGGTGACGGAAAAGGAATTCTTCCTATTTATTAATGAAAAGACCCTGAATGACCAGGTGAGGGCTTATCTGGAAGGGCTTAAGGTGACCGTAAGACCCTACAATGATATTTACGATTTTGTGAAATCCCTGCGGGGCGAGAGAGTGCTTTTGGAGAGCTCCCGCATTAATTTTGCCATTAAGAAGAGTCTGGATGGTTCCAACAAGATTATTGATAAGATGAATCCTACGGTTATGGCCAAGGCTGTCAAAAATCCGGTGGAGATTGAAAATGAGCGCCGTGCCCATATTAAGGACGGGGTTGCCATGACCAAGTTTATCTGCTGGCTGAAGAAACATATAGCGACCATGCCCATGACGGAGATTGGCGTGTCCGATTATCTGGAGGAGCTGCGCAGGCAGCAGGAGGGAAATCTGGGGCTGAGCTTTAACACGATCTCCGCCTACGGGGAGAATGCTGCCATGTGCCATTATTCGGCCACAGCAGAGAGCAATAAGACTCTGGAGCCCAGGGGGCTGTATCTTATCGACTCCGGCGGACAGTACTATGAAGGGACTACGGATATTACCAGGACAGTGGCCCTGGGGCCGCTTACCAAGGAGGAGAGAGAGCATTTCACCTTGGTTGCCATGAGCATGCTGCGGCTGGGCCATGCAAAATTCCTTTACGGATGCAGAGGGCTTTCCCTGGATTATATTGCCAGACAGCCTATGTGGGAGAGAGGGCTGAACTACAATCACGGCACAGGCCACGGAGTCGGCTATCTTCTCAATGTCCATGAGCGGCCCAACGGAATCCGGTATAAGATGGTGCCGGAGCGCATGGACAGCGCGGTGCTGGAGGAGGGGATGATCTGTTCCGATGAGCCGGGCATCTATATTGAGGGAAGCCACGGCATCAGGACGGAAAATCTGATCGTATGCAGGAAAGCCGAGAAGAACCAGTACGGCCAGTTTATGGAGTTTGAGTATCTGACATTTGTGCCTATTGATCTGGATGCGCTGGATACAGGGCTGATGGAGAAGAGGGATATTGAGTATCTGAACGAGTATCATAGGCAGGTGTATGAAAAGATCAGCCCTTATCTGACAGAGGAAGAAAAGCAGTGGCTTAAGGAGGCTACCAGGGAAGTGTAGGTTATTGTTCCCCCCTGGCTGATCACCACGCTGATTAGCCGGGAGGATGCACGTAATGGCAGTGAACCAGGCCGCCCATCGCCGGAGGCGATTTGGAATGGCGGACTGGGTTACTGTTTGTTGGGCACCAGTGAACAGTAACAAGTGTAGTGTTCAAAATAGAGGGAGTCCGGATGCGCAGGGAGATGTCCGGGCTCCTTTTGCAGGAACATAAACCTGTTGAGAGATAACCTGTAAAGTATAAAGGTTACAAAAAAAGGCAGATGAAACGAAATCCGGCGGTTCAGTGCCGTAGAAATGGAGAAAAAATGGTGATGGAAAGCAAAAGCAGTCAACACAATAAAAGAAAGGGAAAGCCTGTGCCTGTGAGGGAAGGCAATAATCAGACAGGAAAGAATCTGAGAAACAGACACAGAAAAGGGATAAAAACAGAAGAAAAGCCGCAGGATAATATGCAGCAGGAATCGCAGAAAAGCCTGTGCCAGGTTCTGGGAAAATGCGGAGGCTGCCAGCTTTTGGACGTGCCCTACGAAAAACAGCTTAAGGATAAGCACAGGAAAGCGGAGGAGCTTTTGAAGGGGTTCTGCAAAGTCTACCCAATAGAGGGCATGGAGCACCCGTTTCATTACCGCAACAAAGTCCATGCCGTGTTCGGATACCGGAAAGGGCAGGCCATTTCAGGAGTATACCGGGAGAAAACCCATGAGATTGTGCCGGTGGACAAGTGTATGATTGAGGATGAAAAGGCGGATGAGATTATCGGTACAATCCGCGGTATGTTAAAGTCGTTTAAAATCCGTACCTATGATGAAGACACAGGGGTCGGGTTTCTCCGCCATGTGCTGGTAAGGAGAGGGTTTGCCACAGGGGAGATCATGGTGATTCTGGTTACGGCATCACCGATATTTCCCTCCAGAAACAATTTTATAAACGCTTTGAGACAGCATCACCCGGAGATTACCACTATCATCCAGAACCTGAATGACAGGGATACAAACATGGTTTTGGGGGACAGGGAAAAGGTGCTTTACGGCAAAGGGTATATTGAGGATGTACTGTGCGGGTATACATTTTGTATTTCCGGCAAGTCTTTTTATCAGGTTAATCCGGTGCAGACGGAAAAACTGTACAAAAGGGCTGTTTGGGCGGCCGGGCTGACAGGGAAGGAGACGGTGATCGATGCCTACTGCGGGATCGGGACCATCGGGATTGCGGCCAGCAGGGAAGCAGGAAAAGTCATCGGCGTGGAGCTGAATCGGGATGCAGTGCGGGATGCGGTGCGAAACGCGCGGAGAAATAAGATCGATAACATTCAGTTTTATAACAATGATGCAGGGAAATTTATGACAGACATGGCAGCGGAGGGGGAGACGGCGGATGTGGTGTTTATGGATCCCCCGAGAAGCGGAAGCACAGAGGAATTCATAGACGCCATAGCGCTTATGGGGCCCAGACGGGTGGTGTATGTGTCCTGCAATCAGGAGACTCTGGCCAGGGATCTGAGCGTATTTGCAAAGAAAGGATACCGGGCTTTGGGAGCGTGGCCCTTTGATATGTTTCCCCATACGGCAAGGCATGTGGAATTTGTGGTGGCTTTAGACAGAGGAAGAAGATAGCCGCGCAAGGTTGGTATATTAACTCCCGGCTTTGGAGATAGTATGACTAAAACCATATTCAAAACGAAATCGGAGGGAGTTAACCACATGCAGAAAGGAAAATCCAGCATAGCCTTTGAACAGCCGCCCATTGTGGCAAGCTGCGCGTCCATAGCCGGGAAGAAGGAGGGCGAGGGGCCTTTAGGACCGCTGATCGACGTAGTGGAGCAGGATGAGATGTTCGGAACAGAAAACTGGGAGCAGGCGGAGTCAGCCATGCAGAAGCAGGCAGCTGATCTGGCGCTGGAAAAGGGCGGCATCCGCAGGCAGGAGATCCGGTATCTTTTTGCCGGGGATCTTTTAGGCCAGCTGATCGCCACATCGTTTGGCACGGTGGACATGGAGGTTCCGCTGTTTGGGCTCTACGGGGCCTGTTCCACCATGGCGGAGGCTCTCTGCCTTGGATCCATGACGGTTCACGGAGGATACGCGGATAAAGTGCTGTGTGTATCTTCCAGCCATTTTGCCACAGCGGAAAAACAGTTCCGGTTTCCTCTGGCTTACGGGAATCAGCGGCCCTTTTCCGCTACATGGACCGTGACGGGAGCAGGGGCGGTGGTGGTAGCCAAAGGAGGGAATGAGCCCAAGGGAACCCCGGCCAGGATAACAGGGATAACTCCGGGCAGGATCGTGGATTTCGGAACCAGGGACTCCATGAACATGGGAGCAGCCATGGCTCCTGCGGCGTTCCAGACCATCCGGCAGAATTTTGAGGATTTCGGGGTGGACGAGACCCACTATGACCGGATCATCACGGGAGATCTGGGGGAGGTGGGAAGCCGGATTCTCACGGATATGATGAGGCAGTCAGGTATTGACTTAAAAGACAGGCATATGGACTGCGGAATGGAAATCTACAACAAAGAATCTCAGGATACCCACGCAGGAGGAAGCGGCTGCGGCTGCGCGGCCGTGACATTGTGTTCCATGATTCTGCCAAGGCTTCGGTCCGGAGAGTGGAAGCGGATCCTGTTTCTTCCCACCGGAGCTCTTCTGTCCACGGTTAGCTTTAATGAAGGGCAGAGTATTCCGGGAATTTGCCACGGCGTTGTCCTTGAGACCTGCCAGTAAACGGCTGGCAGCCTGTAAGATGGAGGTGTGTGAAATGGATTATGTGAGAGCGTTTTTGGTAGGCGGGATTATCTGCGGTTTGGTTCAGATCCTTCTGGATAAGACAAAGATGATGCCGGGGCGGGTGATGGTAACCCTGGTGGTTTTGGGAAGTATCCTGGGATTTGCTGGGATTTACGAGCCTTTCTCCAAATGGGCCGGGGCAGGCGCCACGGTACCTCTTCTGGGATTTGGGAATACCCTGTGGAAAGGGGTAAAGGAAGGGATCGAAAGCGACGGTTTTCTGGGCGTGTTCAAAGGCGGGTTTACTGCCAGCGCAGCAGGAATCTGCGGGGCGCTGGTGTTCGGATATTTGGGAGCCCAGATATTCAGGCCGAAAATGAAAGGATAGGAAACAAAAAGAAACGGATCTGCCGGGAGGGCATGGATCCGTTTCTTTTTTGTCAGTTTAAAGATCCGGCAGGCGGTATGGATTGTATGCCTGACGACGGAACCGACAAGGTGTCGGAAGAACTTCCCGGGCCGCCGGAGGGGCTTACATATCCCGGGCCGTATCCGGGCCCTCTTGGGAAGGGCTGAGTCTCATTTTCAGATTCATCCGGAGGAAGAATCGTGGAGGCAGCCGTGTGGATGGGACAGGATCCCGGAAGAGCAAACACGGAGTCGTCGGTCTCCCCAGTCTCCCCGGCGGGGATGGAGATAAAGACGCCGGTGGTTTTTTCAGGACAGAACTCGGTGGGGAGTTTGCCTGATTCCGCACAGACCGTAGCCGCCACGTGATTGTTGCAGACCTCCGTGGGAACGGTGCCTTTGGCAAAGTACTCGGTGTACACGGCATTTCCTCTCGGATCCCCGCTGCAGACGCCGGCCACCGCCAGTTTGCCTGATTTGCGGCAGATCTGAGCGGTCTCGACGCTGTCCGGAACTTGAAAGCCGGGGTCGCTTAACCCTTCATGGATTCTGGTCATGATCTTTCTCCATATATCTTTATGGAAAGAGGTTCCCCCGTTCTGGGAGCTGAGATTCTGATTCATATCGCATCCGCCCCAGATGCCCGCCGTGTAGTAGGGAGTAAAGCCTACAAACCAGATATCGTTGTTGCTGGTAGTGGTGCCGCTCTTTCCGGCACAGGACATGCCCGGCAGCTTGGCCCGGGTGCTGGTGGAGGAGGGGCCGGACCCCGCTCTTGAAAACTTGCGGTTGCTTATCATGGACTCGGCCATGGCGTCTGTAAGGAGAAAAGCGGTGGAATCCTTCAGTACCCGGTGTGTCTCCGGTTCCATAGAGATCAGCTCCTTGCCGTTGCGGTCAAGAATTTTCGTAAAGAAAATGGGTTTTGTGTACACACCGCCGTTGGCAATGGAGGCGTAGGCCGCAGTCAGTTCCAGGTTGGTGACGCCTTCGGTCAGACCGCCCAGGGCAGTGGCGGCATTGAAATCTGTATCCGTCAGGGTGGTGATACCGAAATTCTTGGCATATTCCACGCCCAGCTGGGGAGAAACCGTCTCCATAAGGCAGCGGACCGCCACAATGTTCATGGAGTAGATAATGCCTTCCCGGATACTGGAATATCCCTGGAATCCGCTGGAATACCAGTTGCGGAAGGTTTTGCTTCCCACGGTGTAGGGGGTGTCATAATACACGGTTCCAAGAGTTGCGCCTCTGGTATCCAGGGCAGGGGCAAATGCCGTGATAACTTTAAACGTGGAGCCGGGCTGCCTTGGAACGTCGGAAGCCCGGTTCAGTGTAAGGCTTCCGGTTTTTGCCCCCCGGCCGCCGCTTAAGGCTTTGACTTGTCCCGTAACCTGATCCATAAGGACAAAAGACACCTGAGGTTGCAACGTTAAGGTTACCGTCTCTCCTATAATGATATCGCCTTCTGTGAGAAGGCTTGCCTTGTAATTTTCCGCGTCGGCTCTGGCCTCCTCCTCGGAATCGTAGAGGGCGTCAAAACCTGTATCTCCCAGAGTATGCTTGTGCCAGGTCTTAATATGTTCCTGAGAGTAGTGGTCGGTGGTACCGTCCGAGTGGGTAACAGACAGGCGGTATTCCATAGAGTATCGGGCCGCGCTGTAATTTTCCGGGTTATTTACCTCCTCGTCCACGATGGCCTGAAGGGCCGGATCCTGGGTGGTGATGATCTGCAGGCCGCCGCTGTAAAGCAGATTGTGTGCCTGATTGTAGGAGTATCCCAGTTTTTCTATCAGGGCATCCATTACTTGTCCGATCAGTTCGTCTGTAAAGTAGCTGTAGTGGGTGGAGGTGTTTTTGGTTACAGAGTCCACACTCTGGATTCTGGAATAGACGTCGTCGGCCAGAGCCTCCTCCTGCTCCTCCTTGGTAATATACTCCTGCTCAAACATATACTGAAGAATTACTTTCCGTTTTTCCGCGTTGGCCTCCTGGCCGGAAATGGGATTTAATCGGGCCGGATTCTGGGTGATACCTGCGATGACCGCACATTCAGACAGGGTCAGATCGGATACCTCCTTGCCGAAATATCTCCGCGCGGCGACTTTTACACCCAGGCAGTCTTTCCCCAAATTGATGGTGTTCAGGTAGTTGGTCAGAACCATCTCCTTGCTCATGGTCTTTGTCAGCTGGACGGCCAGGTACTGTTCCTGAAACTTGCGCTCCAGCTGCTCGCCGAAACTCTGCTCCCGGCCTCCGTTGAATACATTGTTCTTGATCAGCTGCTGGGTCAGGGTGCTGCCTCCGCCTGCGGAACGATCCCCCGTAAGAACGCCTTTGACAGCGCGTAGGATAGAGCGGGGGTCAATCCCGTTGTGTTCCCAGAAACGGGCATCCTCGATGGCCACGAAGGCGTCAATCAGATCCTGGGGCAGCTCTTCATAGGTAACCGGATCCCGGTTGGAGCCGGCCATCACCAAAGTGTCCGTCTGATTGCCGGCGCTGTCATAGATGGTGGTGGCAAAGCCCTGAGGCACGATGCTTTCGATGTTGATTTCGGGGGCATCGTCTATAATGCCTTTGATCATGCCGACGCCGACGCTGATGCCGGTGGCCATTATGATCAAACATGAGAAAAGCAGAGTCCTGATAAATCCCAGAAAAAGTCTGCTGGTTAGCTTATGTGTATTGGAAGCTGCGTCTTTCAGCTTTTTTTGTGTAGCTTTTTTGCCGTAATTCAATGATAGAAGTCCTCCTTCCCTGCCGTATACCAAGGCGCTTCCTTGATTGTGTTTTGTCTGTGCCTGATAAGGTGACGGCCAGCGCACGTATCAGCGTGCTTCCTTATTATAAATGGTCGGCGCGTGAACAGGCGGCAGCCGGCGCACATATCAGCGTGTTTTCTTATTATAGCAAATATTTCTGTCAGAATCAAGCTAAGAGCCAAGACGGGCAGATGCGGTTACAGGTCATCGTTTACTGTTCAGGTACCCCGTGAACGTAACCGCATATGCCCATTTAAAATCGCCTGCGGCGATGGGGCATATGCTTTGCCCCCGTAACGGTACTGGCCCATGGCTAAT
>JAAWLV010000058.1 GCA_022798105.1 Hungatella sp. | reverse complement strand
ACTCCGCTGATTAGCCATGGGCCAGTACCGTTACGGGGGCAAAGCATATGCCCCATCGCCGCAGGCGATTTTAAATGGGCATATGCGGTTACGTTCACGAGGTACCTGTGAACAGTAACGAAAAGGACCTGCTTGCACATGACATCCAGTAAACTGTCTTGACCCGGCGCCCATATAATTATATAATAGGACTACCGGGACAACCCCGACTATCTTAACATGTACTCTGGGAATCTCTCCTGCACCTGCCTTTGTGGCAGATTGGCTGATTTTTCGCCATATGCACATAAATTTAATCAACGTACGTTCCACGTACGCCTCATAAATTTATGCACATCTGACAAAAAGTCACCTCACAAAATCAGGCCAGGCACAAAGAGACTCCAAGAGTACATTAACATTATAGGGAGGAAACGATCATGCCTGAGCAAAAAACCTACCTGCAGCGGATCACCGATTTCAGCAAGGCTGTCCACGATCAGAACGCCTATGAGCGGCTGCACTTCGACGACGCCAAGGACTTCTGTGAATTCCTGCTCCCCATCCTGGACGGCCTTCCCAAATTCGTCACCAGCTACGCGGAACTTGGCAACGCCCAGGCGGCCTGTGTCAAAGACCACGTTACCGAGCAGGAATACTGCGGCTTCATGGAGCTGCGCCACAACGCCCGGGATTCCGCCCGCACCAGCATCAAGACGCTGAACAGGTTCTTCGACGTCATGGGCATGGAGCCGTTCGCGGACATCGACGTCAACGACAATTCCAAAGTGGCCATGGTATGCGGCCAGGTCATGCTGGAACACATCGGAAAGCTGGACGAATACGAAGTGCAGCTTCAGGGCAACAAGAGCAAGTCCCACACCGGTACGGACTACCTGAACAAAGCCGCCGACGAGACAAAAGCAAATCCCGGAAGCGCCTGCGCATCCATGCGGGGCTATCTTGACGCTGCCGACGGAACCGGCAGCGCGTCCGGCCCCGCTGGCCCCAAGGTATCCTGACTATGGCGGCGCCATTCCAGCCCGTGAAGATCGGCACCTGGCGGAAGGAATACGCCTCCAAGCGTGTCCGTGTCGTGTTCCGCGACCTCGGCGACCGCTGGGACCTGGATGACATCTATATCGACCTGTTTCCCGTGAAGAAACTGTCCGACACGTCGTACCGTGCCTTCATGTCTGGTGGTAAGCTGTGTATCACGGCCGGCATCGAACGGCCCGTATCCTTCATGCGCCCAGGGGACATCGACCAGGTCATACAGGAGCTGCAGATGACGAAACAGGATATCCTGGACATTGAGGAACTGGTCCGGGAACAGTTCCCAAAGATCCCCCTAACCGGGGACTGAACAGGATCCAGACGCCCGCGATGATGCCAGAGCGCAGCATCGCGGGCGTTTCGTTATGCGCCCATCGCGCATGGCACCGCATAATACTCTCCAATGTGCCGCCATTCATAGACACCATGCGCAAGACGCCATATAGAAGAAAATGCAGAGCGCATCTTCCGGGATGGAAATTATGAGTGGAAGAAGGAGGTACCTTGTCAGGAGAGCAGTACCAGTGATTGCGGCACATCAGGAGGACAAAGACCAGGCGGCAGTGGTGGCTGTCCGCGCCAATACTCCTGACACTCCGGACAATTATGAGGCATTTTTGGAAGAACTGACCGGCGCGCTGATACTTAATGATCTGACGATGTTTAAACTTTTGGGAGATGTGATTGACCAGTTGAAGAGCCTAGTACATCGTTCGGCAAATAACTGGACCAAACACGCAGACGTAGTGGGGCTACGCTGAGGCTTTTTGACCTTTGCAATCGGGAAAACAGGCAAGTGATAGGTGTAGTTATTTGCAAAACGATGTACTAGTACTGCATTGCGAAACCATCTTTTATTTCACCGGTCTCAGACAGGATGGCAGCAGCTACGGCTTTTTGGCATGTATAGGAACGATATACGGGCATAAAGCGGGAATAGAAGCAGCAGCTGAGGAATTGAGGCAGATGGGGATATCAGATACAGAGCTGCCAAAGAAACACCTGCCCAATATTACGAAGCTTGCCAGGACAGTAAGGGATATGTGTGAAAGAGATCCTGGCATGGGTGCCCCCGAGGAAAAGCTTTGACGGCTTTAAAAAAGCAGTACTGGTAAAAGAAGGAAACAGTCCGGTAAAAATCCAGGGTCTTGAAAAAGCCTGAATTTCTAAGGAACTGTTTCTTTCTTACCTATCAGGGGGTACAAATCGTTATTTTCTGATATCGCTTTTCTGTCTGGGGTCGCCTACCTGGCAGCCTTTTTCGAAAACTCCACGGTCACCAGATCCTCATAGGGAACCCTGGCCGGCAGTTCGCCTGCCTCCTCCAGAATGTTCTGAAGAAGATCAAAGCTGTCTTTCTCAAAAACCGTGTCCTCCTTCCAGGTATCCTGCTGTTTATACCGTTCCACAATTTTTGTGATATTTTCCAGAGGCGTCTCCTTAAACTGTGGATGGATCGTCTCTGCGATCTCCTGGGCCGAGTGGGAGTTTACATAGTCAATACCTTTCTGGATGGCGTTGGTAAACTTCTGAATAATCTCCGGGTTGGCTTCGATATAACTCTTTTTCGCGCTGTAGGCCGTGTAGGGCACATACCCGGAGTCTGTGCCCAGGGAGGCTACCACATACCCGCTGCCCTCCAGCTCCAGGCCGGTGGCAAAAGGCTCAAACTCCACTGTAAACTGGGCGTCGCTGCTTGTAAATGCGGCGGCTGTCAGGCCGAAGCTGATACTCTGGTCAATGGATAAATCAGCTTTTGGGTCAATGCCGTTTTTCTTTAAGATATACTCAAATACCATCTGGGGCATACCGCCGGCTCTTCCCCCCAAAACCTTCGTTCCCCTGACCATTTCCCAGTTAAAATTTTCTATCGGCTGTCTGGCCACAAGGAAATTCCCCGCCCGCTGGGTCAGCTGGGCAAAATTGACGGCAAAGTCCTGGGCTCCGCCGGCGTAGGTGTAGATGCTGGCTTCAGACCCCATAAAGCCGATGTCCGCGTCCCCCGACACCAGGGCGGTCATAACTTTATCTGCCCCGGCTCCGTTGACCAGAGTCAGGTCAATTCCCTCCTCCTCAAAATACCCCAGTTCTATGGCTGCGTACTGGGGTGCGTAGAAGATGGAGTGAGCCACCTCGTTTAAGGTGACAGGGGTAAGTTTCTGTAAAGGAGGACGGGACTGGCAGCCTGAAAGGGCGGACAGGGAGAGAGCGGCTGCCAGGATAAATGCACATGTTTTTTTCATGGAATGCTCCTGCATAGTTTTTCTATTAGGTTATGATATTGGCAGCGGATGAAAATGGTGCCTGTTCTGGACAGGAAAATCAGTTGTACAAAGGTCCGGGAAGGAGTACACTGAAGGCCGGGATGCAGGGTGCGTTTTTATAAGGCAATTTGCGGTATGTTTTTCCTAAAAAGACATATGTGAGCGTCAGAATGACGAAAATGGTCAAAAACACTTGACTTATGGTAAAAATGTGACTAAACTATATGTCAGCGTGCCATTGGAGTAAAGTGCGCAGCATAACAAAAGTAAGGGTGATAAATAATGGGTAAGTATGTAGCAAAAAGACTTGGGATGGCGCTTGTAACCATTTTTCTGGTTACCTGTCTCACATTCCTCCTGATGAATGCAGTGCCGGGCAGCCCGTGGCTCAGCGAGAAAGCACCTTCCGAGGCTACGCTTGCAGCGCTGAATGCCAAGTACGGCATGGATAAGCCGGTGCACATCCAGCTTCTTAAGTATCTTCAGAATCTATTGAAGGGTGATTTTGGCGTATCTTTAAAGATGCAGAAAAACCGGGCGGTTTTGAGCATCATCAGAGAAATGTTTCCTGTTTCCGCAAAAGTAGGGGCTATAGCTTTGTGCTGGGCCGTGCTGGTGGGCGTGCCTCTTGGGTGTCTGGCAGCGTTTAAGAGAGGGAAGGCGACGGACAGCGTCCTTCGGGTGGTGTGTACCCTGGGGATTTCCATGCCCAGTTTCGTTGTGGCCACTATCCTTTTAGTCTGTTTCGCAGGCGGTATTGAGTCCATGAAGATATTTCCTACAATCTTTGACACCTCCGCAGGGTGGAAGACTTACATGCTTCCCTGTTTTTCCTTAGGTTTTTACCCCATGTGCTACACGGCCAGGCAGACCCGGTCAGCCATGCTTGACTCTTTAAACCAGGAGTTCATAAAGACTGCCAGGGCAAAGGGCCTGAAAAACAGCAAGATTATTTTCAAGCATGCACTGAGAAATGCCCTGATCCCCGTGATTACCTATCTGGGGCCCCAGGTGGCTTTTACCCTGTGCGGCGGCTTTGTGGTGGAGAGCGTGTTTTCCATTCCAGGGCTTGGGCGGTATTTCGTGCAGGCCATCCAGAACCGGGATTACCCGGTGATCATGGGAACCACCGTATTTCTGGCCAGCTTTATTATTTTGATGAATATGGTTGTTGATATACTGTACAAACTCGCTGACCCGAGAATCAATCTGACGAAGGGAGGAGAGTGATCATGGCGGAGGATAAGAAGATGAAGCGGTGTCCCGTGACATTGCAGCCGGATATAGAGGGGATGCTTGACTGGAATAATTTTAATGCCGACGATTTTGCCGGCGCCTCCAAGGAGGAGAAGGAGGATTTTATCCAGGAGAGACAGAGCGTATCCTACTGGAAGGATGCGTGGAGGCGCCTTAAGAAAAATACCGTGGCCATGGTGGCGCTGGGCGTGATCATTTTCCTGGTGCTGTTTGCCTTTGCGGGTCCCTACCTGGTGCCCTACGGATATGAGGAGTTTAACAAGGGGGCGGAAAACCTCCATCCCTTCCACTATGCCCTTGAGGATCAGAAGCGGCTGGAGGCGGAGATTGCGGCCAGGACCCAGACCGATACCTTAAGTGTGGACGATATGATTGAGCAGGCCAAGGCCGAGGCTGAGGCTAAAGGAGAAAAGTTAAGCAGCGTGGATATTGCCAAAATCAGGGCACAGGCCAAGGTAAACACTCAGAATACCGAGAAAGAGGAGACCGTGGATCCGGAGGCCCTTATGGCAGAGCTGGGGATTAAGAAGAAGATCTTCGGGTATTCCGCTGCGGAACTGGAGAGAAAAGCAGCCGGGGAGAAGGTGTTCCCCCATGTGTTCGGAACCGACATGTACGGGCGGGACATTCTGGTCCGGGTTATGTACGGGGCCAGAGTGTCCATGAGCGTAGGTATCTGCGCGGCTATCCTGGTGCTGTGCATCGGCGCCACCTACGGGGCTGTATCCGGGTACTGCGGAGGAAGAGTGGACGCGGTGATGCAGCGGATTGTGGAGGTTATCTACTCGGTGCCGGAGATGCTGGTGGTGCTTCTCATAGCCACGGCTTTAAAACCGATTTTGACGGAGTATGTAAATACGGGGACCGGGCCTTTAAAATCCTTTGTGGCGGTTCTTGGGCCTAACCTGATTTCCATGTTTATTGCCTTCGGCATGCTTTACTGGGTGACCATGAGCCGGATTATCCGCGGACAGGTTTTACAGCTGAAGCAGCAGGAGTATGTGACGGCAGCCAGGGCCCTGGGGGCTTCCGGCGGGCGGATTATCCGCAGGCACTTGATTCCCAACTGTATCGGGCAGATCGTGGTAACCACCTGCCTTCAGATTCCGTCGGCCATTTTCCTGGAGTCGTTTTTGTCCTACCTTGGGGTGGGCGTGTCGGCGCCCCTTCCCAGCCTTGGCTCCATGGCCACGGACGCGCTGAGCGGCATGTACACCTACACGTACCGGCTTATTGTACCGTCTATGGTGCTGAGTGTTATGATTCTGGCGTTTAACCTGTTTGGAGACGGGCTTCGGGACGCTTTGGATCCCAAGCTTAAAAAATAGGAAGGAGGAGGCTGTTATGGCAGAAGGAAAAGAAAATCAGAAATTGCTGGAAGTAAAAGACCTGCGCGTCTCTTTCTTCACGCCTGCAGGGGAGGTAAAAGCTGTGGGCGGAATTTCCTATGATTTAAATTACGGCGAGGTTATGGGCGTGGTGGGGGAGTCGGGCTCGGGAAAGAGCCAGGAGGCCTACTCCATCATGGGGCTTTTACAGTCCCCGGGCAAGGTGGTGGGAGGCTCCATCACCTTTGAAGGCCAGGATGTGCTGAAATTTTCCAAGGAGGAGATGACGGCCTTTCGGGGCAACCGGGTGGCCATGATTTTCCAGAACCCTATGACCTGTCTAAACCCTGTGTATACCATCGGCAACCAGCTGGTGGAGGCATTGAGGGCCCACGATAAAGAGATCTCCAAAGAGGACGCCGAGAAGCGGGCCATGGAGATGATGGAACTGGTGGGAATCAACAATGTGGAGAAGCGGATGAAGCAGTACCCCCACGAGTTTTCAGGCGGTATGAGACAGAGGGTCATGATCGCCATGGGCCTTATCTGCCATCCCCAGCTTCTCATCGCCGACGAGCCAACCACAGCCCTGGACGTGACCATCCAGGCGCAGATTCTGGAGCTTATGAAGGCGCTGCAGAAAAAGACGAAGATGGGGATCATTTTCATCACCCACAATCTGGGCGTGGTGGCGGATATCTGCGATAAAGTGTCTGTCATGTACGCGGGGAAGATTGTGGAGCAGGGGCCTGTGGACGATATCTTCTACAAGGCGGCCCACCCCTACACGCTGGGGCTTCTCCGGTCCATGCCCAGAGTTGACGCGGAGAATTATGAGCGGCTGATCCCCATCGAGGGCACGCCTGTGGATATGCTGAACCCGCCGGAGGGCTGTCCCTTTGCCCCCAGGTGCGAACAGTGCATGAAGATCTGTTTAAAGAAGATGCCGCCCTACGTGGAGGTGGGGGAGAATCACCGCTCCGCCTGCTGGCTCAGGGTTCAGGAATATCTAAATCAAAAATCAGAGGGCGGGGAGGGCATCCAGGATGAGCAGTGACAAGAATCTCCTTGAAGTGACAAAGCTTAGAAAGTATTTTCCTGTAAAGGGAGTGAAAGGGCCGGGAGTCCAGGCGGTTCAGGATGTATCCTTTTCCATAAAGAAGGGGGAGACCCTGGGACTGGTGGGAGAGTCCGGCTGCGGAAAGACCACTCTGGGACGTACGGTGCTCAGGCTCTACGAGCCTACAGGCGGGAAGATTGTCTACGACGGCAACGTGCTCTACGACAATCCCCTGGGGGAGGACGGAAAGCCTCTGGGCAAGGCGGTTTCGGCCAACATGCTGCCTTACCGCAGAAAGATGCAGATTATTTTTCAGGATCCGTCGGCCTCCCTGGATCCCCGCATGACCGTGGGGGAGATCATCGGAGAGGCTATCGACATACACAAGCTGGCGGCCAGCAAGGGCGACAGGCTGGATATGATTAAGGAGCTTTTAGGGAAGGTGGGGCTTAACACGGAGCACGCCAACCGGTATCCCCATGAGTTTTCCGGAGGACAGCAGCAGAGGGTCGGCATTGCCAGGGCCCTGGCGGTGAAGCCGGAGTTTATCGTGTGCGACGAGCCTATTTCCGCTCTGGATGTGTCCATTCAGTCCCAGGTGGTGAACATGCTTGAGGATATGCAGCAGGAGATGGGGCTGACCTACCTGTTTATCGCCCACGATTTGTCGGTGGTGCGTCATATATCCAGCAGGATCGGGGTTATGTACCTTGGATCCATGGTGGAGCTGGGGGAGAGCTATGAGTTGAACCGCAACCCTATCCACCCCTACACAAAGACCCTTTTGTCTGCGGTTCCCGTGCCGGATCCTGAACTTAGCAGGACCAGGCAGAGGATCGTGCTGGAGGGCGATATTCCAAGTCCCATGAATCCGCCCGGCGGATGCCGGTTCCACACCAGGTGCCCCTACGCCACCGAAAAGTGCAGCAGAGAAGTGCCTGTATTTAAGGAGCACCAGCCGGGGCACTGGGCTGCATGCCATCTGCTGGATGAGTAGAAGGCAGGAACAGAGCCGCCGGACAGCGAAAGGACATTGGAGCCTTGCAGGATAAAGGCGCTGTCCGGGCATATAAAGAAGGTATCCCCGCCTGTGTTGCAGGCGTTACGATACAAATATATAGACACATCAGTAACGTATGTGCGGCGGCTGGGGCTTAAAGGCCGGCAGCCGGGGCGGTTCCCGTTTTGGGAGGCGCTCAGAACGAAAAAGGAGGTTTGTATTATGAGAAAGACAAACAAAGTATTGTCCATGGTTCTTGCTTCCGCTATGATGGCATCTCTTGCCGCGTGCGGCGGCGGAAGTGCAGCGGATCCTACGACTACGGCGGCCGTTGACACCACCGGGGCGGACACGACCGAGGCAGAGACAAAAGAGGAGGCGGAAACCACTGCTGCGGCAGAGGAGTCCGGCGAGTTCAACATTGCCGTGTGTCTGGCTTCCGAGCCTCAGACCATTGACCCGGCGCTGAACAGTGCGGTTGACGGCGCAATCATGATCAACCATATGTTTGAGGGCCTGATTAAGTGGGTTGATGACGGCGAAGGCAACGCCATGCTGGCTCCCGGCCAGGCCGAGTCCTGGGAGAAAGTGGTTAATGACGACGGAACCGTGACCTACACCATGAAGATGCGGGACGGCATCAAGTGGTCCGACGGCAAGGAAGTAACGGCCGGCGATTTCGAGTACAGCTGGAAGAGACTGGCTACTCCCGACACCGCAGCTGATTACTGCTACATGATCGACATGGTTCAGGGCTACGCGGATGTTGCTTCAGGTACGGCTGACCCGGATACCCTGGGAATCAAGGCGATTGATGACAAGACCCTGGAGATCGTGCTCAGCTACGACTGCCCGTATTTTGAGGAGATTATGGCATTCCCGGCTACCTTCCCGGTTCGCCAGGATATGGTAGAGGGCAATGACGAGTGGACCTATGATCCGGCATCCTATGTGGGCAACGGGCCTTACAAGATGAAAGAGTGGTCCCACAACGCTTACATTCTGGCAGAGAAGAACGCAGAGTACTATGATTACGCCAATCTGGGGCCGGAGACCATCCGCTTCACTCTGCTTGACGATGCCAATGCCATGCTGGCTGCTTACAAGAGCGGCGAGCTGCAGTTCATCGAGGAAGTTCCCACAGATGAGATCGCAAACTACTTAGCTTCCGGCGAGATGGAGATTGCGGACTACATCGGAACTTACTATGTATGTTTTAACACAGAGGATGAAATTTTCTCGGATCCCAAGATCCGCAAGGCATTCTCCCTGGCTATCGACCGCAACTACATTGTAGAGAACGTTACCCAGACCGGCGAGGTTCCGGCTACCGGTTTTGTTCCCTCCGGCGTTTATGATGCAGAGGGATCCGGCGGAGACGACTTCCGTACGGTAGGCGGCGAGTACTACAGCGTGGCTGCCGATGATTATGAGAAGAACTGCGAGGAGGCAAAGGCCCTTCTGGCAGAGGCAGGCTATCCCAACGGCGAAGGCTTCCCGACAGTTGAGTATATGTACAACACAGACGACAGGCACAAAGCTATCGGCGAGGCTCTGCAGAACATGTGGCAGACGGTTCTGGGCGTTAACGTGACCCTGAACAATCAGGACTGGAACGTATTTTTGCAGACACGTAAGGACGGCGACTACCAGATCGCCCGCAACGGATGGATTGCAGATTACAATGATCCCTGCTCCTTCCTGGATATGTGGTACACAGACGGCGGCAACAACGACGCTCAGTACTCCAACAAGGATTATGATGCATTTATCGACGCTGCAAAGGCCACATCCGTACAGGCAGACCGTATGAAAGCCTTCCATGACGCAGAGGATCTGCTTATGGGAACCGACAGCGTACACGCACCGATTTACTTCTACACTCAGAAGTATATGATGGAGGACGGTATCAGCGGTATGTACTACACACCTCTTGGCTACTTCTTCTTTGGATATACCCACAAGTAAACAGAAGGCCGTTTATGCGGCGCGAAAACGGGAGCCCGGTTTTTGGGCTCCTTTTTTTAGCCGGGGCTGTTTGCAGGCATCCGGTATGGCAGTTTTGGGTTACTGTTCACACCGTGGCTGATTATTCCGCTGATTAGCCATGGGCCGGTACCGTTGCGGGGGCAAAGCATATGCCCCATCGCCGCAGGCAATTTTAAATGGGCATATGCGGTTACGTTCACGGGGTACCTGTGAACAGTAACAGTTTTGGGGAATTTTGGAGGCGCGGCATAAAAGATGCTTTATAAAACAGGCATCCTGTGGTAGACTGGTGGGAGACTATTGGGGGAGGAACATGTGAAGATGGATTATAAGATTATCGTGCTGGATCTGGACGGCACTCTGACAAACCGTGACAAGATTATCACACCCAGGACAAAAGAGGCCCTTATGCGGGCCCAGGATATGGGAAAAATTGTAGTGCTGGCGTCAGGGCGGCCTACACCCGGGGTTATGCCCCTTGCCCAGGAGCTCAGGCTTTGGGAGCACGGAGGGTATATTTTGTCCTTTAACGGGGGGATGATCGTCAATTTAAGCACAGGGGAGGTGGTGTTTGACTGCCAGCTGCCGCCGCAGGTCAACAGCCGGGTGATCGACCTGTCCCGGGAGCACGGCGTGGACATCATGACCTATGAGGGTGACAGGATTATTGCCAGCAGCGCTTCCTATCAATATATCGCTCTGGAATCCAGGGTATGCCATATGGAGGTGAAGGAAATCGGAGATCCGGAGGAGATGAAAGCGTATGTCACCTTCCAGGTTCCCAAGTTTATCCTGACCGACGACGGAGACTATCTGGCCACGGTGGAGCCCAAGGTAAAGGCGGTTCTGGGAAAAAATTACAGCGTTTACCGGTCGGATCCCTACTATCTGGAGGTCCTGCCAAAGGGGATCGACAAGGCCAAATCCCTGGAGCGCTTTTTGGAAGTGACAGGATACAAACGGGAGGAGCTGATCGCCTGCGGGGACGGGTACAACGATCTGTCCATGATAAAGTTTGCAGGCCTGGGTGTGGCCATGGAAAACGGGGTTTTGCCGGTGCGTCAGGCGGCGGATTACATCACACGCTCCAACAACGACGACGGGGTGGCTCATGTGGTGGAAAAGTTTATGCTTTCTTTATGACAGAAGGTATGGACTTTATAAGTTTACTGTGTTAAAATATCCTCTAGAGGAGATTAGTACTGCATTGCGGAAATTCCGGTGAATAAAGCACCCGCTATTTCCGCAATACAGTACTAAGTGACTGTCCGGCTGGCTTGACAGGAGCCGGAAAGTTTAAGAGAAGGTCTGAAAAGGGGACAAACGAATGAACAAGAAGATTAAGACAGAGGCTGTGGATCATCTGTTTGAGGCTGTTTTAAAGCTGGAGAACCCGGAAGAGTGCTATTCTTTCTTTGAGGATGTATGCACGGTCAATGAACTGTTGTCGCTTTCCCAGCGGTATGAGGTGGCCAGGATGCTGAGGAAGAAAAAAACGTATCTGGAGATCGCGGAGAAGACCGGGGCTTCCACGGCTACCATCAGCCGGGTGAACCGCTCTTTAAACTACGGCAATGACGGGTATGACATGGTATTTGCCCGTCTGGACGAGACGGATGAGGAGAAAGACAAATAAGAGGAAACGATAAAAAGGCCGGGGTGTTTTATTGAAAGCACCCCGGCCTGTATTTGTGCGCCCGGCGGCGCACGTTTCCCCCCCCCATTTTTTCAGTTTGTGGCAAAAGCTACTGAATACAACCCTGTTCTTCGTATACAATAAGAAACACACAGATGCGTGCCCGGGCCTGCTGGCTTAAGAGGCAGAGACAAGCTGCGAAAACGGCAGCGAAACAAAGGAGAGGTGGTTGCTATGATTCAAACAGGTTTTGGCTTTCTGTCATTTGTACTTCTTTTTACGGCGGTTGTGCTGGTTGTAACCAACAAATATCCGTTTAAGTTCTACAAGTTCCTGCCCCCGGTTATCATGATCTATATCGGGGCCATGGTGATGTTTACCTGCGGTGTCTGGGAGATGAACGAGAGCGTGTCCAATACCCGGGCCGATGTTATCAACAATCTGGTGCCGGTTATGATCTTCCTTATGTGCCTGCGGTGCAATCTGAAGGAGATCGTGAAGCTTGGGCCCAGGCTGACCCTTACCTTTTTCTCGGCCACGTTTTCCATTGCCCTGGGTTTTATTCTGTCCTTTTTGATATTCCGGGGATTTTTTGAGAGCGATACCCACCTGGCCTTCTCTGCCATGGCCGCAGGATGGATGGGGGGAACCCAGAATTTTCTGGCGGTGAAAAGTGCGCTGGGAGTCAGCGACGAGTCCATGACCTACACCCTTCTCATGGGCAATATCAACTATTCTATGCTTATTATGTTTCTGGTGGCTGTGGGCGGCTTTGCGGCAAGATTCAATACGTGGACAAAGACGGATGTAACGCCCATCGAAAAGATATGCAGCAGGCTGGGAGAAAGTGCCAGGAAGGAGGAGAGAACCACCTACCTGGATCTGATGCTGATCCTTGGAATGAGCATGACGGTATCCGCGGTTTCCCAGTATCTGTCCACCATATTGCCAAGGGTCGGATTCATCGACGCCAGCATCTGGAAGATCCTTCTTGCCACGTTTATCGGTATCGGGTTTGCGCTGACCAGTGTGGGAAAGCTTCGGGGGATTGACGAGATTTCCAACATTTCCCTGTACCTGATCCTCATTCTTACGGCGTCCAATGTGAACCTGGCAGCGCTGATAAATGCGCCTGTCTACATTCTGGCAGGGTTTGTGATTCTTCTGATACATGTTGGGATTATGCTCCTTTTAGCAAAGGTGTTCCGGCTGGATCTGTACACCTGCGGCATCGCGTCCATCGCCAATGTCGGCGGGGTGGCGTCTGCGCCCATCATTGCGGCGACCTATGACAAGAACCTGGTGTCCGTATCGGTTCTCATGTCCCTTCTGGGGGATATTTCCGGCACGTTTATCGCCCTGGGAATGGCACAGCTTCTGATAAAGATCATAAGCTAAGGAAGAAAGGCGGGATGATGATGCGGTATACGGTAGTTCCCCAAAATGTCTGTCCAACCTCCATCTCGTTTACTCTGGAGGGAAATGTGGTGAGGGATGTGTCTTTTGTCCGCGGATGCGACGGAAACTTAAAAGCCCTGTCCAAATTGGTGGACGGCATGACGGTGGAGGAAATAGAAGGGTTTTTAAAAGGCAATATCTGCAAGCAGAGGGGGACCTCCTGCGCTGATCAGCTGGCGCGGGCGGTGCGGGAAAAGTATGAGGAGAGCAAAAGGGTTTAGGAAACTATGAACGAGAAACACCGGATGATACTGGAAGAACTGAAAAGCAAGAGCATTATCTCCGTGGGCGGGACAGAGGCGGTCAGCGTGGCCTACTCTGTGGCTTACGCCAGGCAGAGGGCCAGGGGGGCGCTTAAAAAGATACAGATTACCGTGGACTCCAGCATTTTTAAAAACGGGCTCAACGTCAGCATTCCCGGCTGTGAGGAGCGGGGGCTGGATTTTGCAGCTGCCCTTGGCTATGTGTGCGGCGATATGGATCGGGAACTGATGGTCCTGTCCGACTACGGACCGGAGGATGTGCTGGAGGCAAAGAAGCTTCTGGCTCACGGGATGGTGTCCATTTGCATCAAGGATAACTGCGACAAACTGTACATTGAAACTGTCCTGGAACATGAGGAAAATGTGGTCCGTATCCTGGTGCTGGATCACCATCTGAATGTAATATGCGATGACGCGGCGGACTGTACGGAGAATCTGGAGGAGCACAGGAGGCCGCCGGTCCTTGACTTTATTAAGAGCGGGAATTTAGGGCTTGAGGATTTTCTGGATTTTGTGGACACGGTGGATATAGCGGAGCTTTCGTTTATACGGGAGGGGCTTGAGTACAATCTGGCGTTTGCGAAGCTGGGGGATGAGAGGGGGATGGCGGATTCCTTTTTGCGGGTCATGGACCGGTATGGACTGTCGGAGGATGTGGTAACCTATACCCAGAACCTGTGTGTCAGAGCCTGCGAGGCCAGGATAGGGGGAGCAGGCATGCCGGTGATGACTGCGGCGGGCAGCGCCAACTACGGGCTGGCCATTTACCTGGCCGGGTACGGGATAGGCACCAGGCTTGGGGCAGGAGAGGAGCGGATCCTCCGGGCCGTCGCCCTGTCCAACCTTATGAGCCTGTGTGTCAATTCCTATGTGGGCTCTGTCTCCTCGGTCTGTGACTGCGGCCTGGCTGTGGGCGTGGGAACGGCGGTGGCCTGCGTGTATCTTCTGGAGGGGGACTGCCAGGCCATGGTTCGGGCAGTGAAGCATATGCTTGGCAGCGTGACGGGAATCATCTGTGAGGGAAGCAGGATGAGCTGTGCCTGGAAAGTGGGGCTTTCCGTGTCCTGGGCCGTCAAATCCGCCCTTCTTGCCACAGAGTACCAGGAGACGGAGGAGGAGGGGTTCTGGGCCGACAATCTGGACAGGCTTCTGGAAAATATCGCCCGGATTTACAGGCCGTTTTCTCACAGGATCAACCAAAGGATCCTGGATATTATTACTGGAAGAGAGAGGGAAACTTGAAAGATTTGATCCGCAGCTGTTCCACGGAGATTCAGATCCCCAAGGGACAGATCATCCACGTGGCGGGAACTACGGACAGCAGCGTCTACTATATCGCAAAGGGATCCGTCCGGTTTGTCTGCAACAGTATGGATGGAAATGAGAAGATTTTGTATATATTGGGGGAGGGTCATTTTTTTAACGAGGAGATTCTGTTTACGCCCCATGAGATCGCCATGGACGCGGTTTGCAATGAGGCCTGCTGCCTGTGGAAAATTGACTCCTACGTCCACGGGGAACTGTTAAAAAATCAGGAATTTCTCCGGGAGATATGCCAGGAAGGTATCCGGAAAAAGGAGCTTCTGCAGAAAGAGATCGCGGATATTTCTTTTATGTCCTGCAAACAGAGGATCTTGCAGATCCTGGCGGGGGAGTGCGACAGGAAACACGTCTGCCAGGGCCACTGGTATGAGGTAAAACGCAGCTATACCCATCAGGAGCTTGCCAGCATGATCGGGGCCAACCGGGTGACGGTGACGAAACTGATCGCGGAGCTTTATGAGGAGGGGAAACTGCGCAGGGTCAGAAGGAGGGTTCAGGTCCACCGCAGTGTGGCAGACGGGGGAGAGTGAAACGACGGCGTCTTTGAAGGCGCCGTTTTTGTGTTACTGTTCACCCCGAATGTCATTAACAATTGCTGTATTGTTGAGTGAGGAAAGTTGGGGCGGGGATTGTCGTGAGCCAGTCAGAGAAGGAGGGATGTCCCGTCCGGGTTCAGATATGCCAGACATTCCGATGAGCCCTTAAAGCGGAA
>JAAWLV010000057.1 GCA_022798105.1 Hungatella sp. | reverse complement strand
TTTGCTCACTGAAGGTGTTTCCGGTAGGGGCGCGGGTTCGACGTTATGGCGGAATAGCGGCTGTTTTATCGGCAGTAACGGTTTGTGTATCGTTATCGGAACAAATCTGTTAATACGATTAGCCAGGCAGTCATAGAGTGTGTTGTCAGAGCCTGTAAATGTCGTAAATATGGTCTTTTTATGATCTCCAATATTGTTGAGTGAAGGCGATATGATTGTGAACCGGAGAGAATCTGTCGGCTATGCACAAACCTTGTGTCGATAACACAGATATCTTTCCGCTGCAAAGCAGAACCCGCGCCCGTACCGGAAACACTTTAAGTGAGCAAGGTTCAGCCGGCGAATTCTGCATTTGCCAGCGAGAGGAGGGAGGCATGGTGCCAGGCGGGTGAATATATGCCGTGGAGATGAGACCAGGAAAACAGGAGGGCCATACCCCGAGTGTTTTCTGCTTTAAGGGCTCATCGGAATGCTTGGCATATCTGAACCCGGTCGGCACCATGCCTCCCTCCTCTCGCTGGCCCCACGACCAAATCCGCCCCAACTTTACTCACTCAATTAAACAGCAATTTCATTACTTCCCTATTCTGCGCAAGAAATCGTTCTTAAGGGTCTAAATAACCAAGATCCCTGAAGATAACTTAATCCTTAATTTTGTGATTTCTTCATAAATTGTCTGGAAAATAAAAGAAAAAAGGAGAAAAAACGGGATTTTCGGAGATGAAAAAAATTTTTTTATTAAGATCCGCCCTTGACATACAAATGTAGCTGGACAAAAGGACTTTCATATGTTATAATCGAAACACTTTATTTGACTAAATTGTTAAATAGAGGGTTCCGGACGCTTTGATTGTGTACCTCGTACAGGGATCGAGAGACGGAACCAACAAGAAAAGGAGGAACAAGTAATGAAAAAAAGATTACTTAGCCTGACATTGGCAGCAGCTATGACACTTTCTCTGGCAGGATGTCGTTCAGCGGCGCCGGCGGAGACTACCGCGGCATCGGAGGCAGCCACTACGGCAGCGCTGGCCGACACCACCGCAGCACCGGCAGGGGATGCCGAGACAGAGGCGCCGGGGGAGGCAGAGGCTCCCGCAGCGAACTTTAAGATCGGTATTATCACTGGTACGGCTTCCCAGGGAGACGAGGAGATCACCCAGGCCGGCAAGATGAAGGAGAAGTACGGCGATATGATCGTTACTTCCACCTATCCGGATAACTTTACCACAGAGACCGAGACGGTTATCTCCAACACCGTGGCTATGGCTTCCGATCCGGATGTAAAGGCGATTATCTGGTGCCAGGCCATTCCGGGAACGGCAGCAGCCATCGACAAGGTTCGGGAGACGAGACCTGATATGATCTTTATCGTTGGTACTCCGGGCGAGGATCCGGGCGTTATCAATCCCAAGGCTGACATTGTTCTCCAGGTAGACGAGCCGGGATGCGGTATCGTGCTTCCGCCTCAGGCTTCCAAGCAGGGCGCAAAGACCATGATCCACTATTCTTTCCCGCGCCATATGAGCTATGCGCTTATCGTTGCCCGTCATGAGAACTTTAAAAAGTACTGTGCCGAGAACAACATTGAGCTGGTAGACGTTACGGCTCCGGACCCCACAGGTGATTCCGGTATCACAGGCGCTCAGCAGTTCATCCTGGAAGACGTTCCCCGTCAGATTGAGAAGTACGGAAAAGACACCGTGTTCTTTACCACCAACTGCGGTATGCAGGAGCCCCTTATCCGTTCCGTATTTGAGAACGGCGCTATCTACAGCCTGCAGTGCTGCCCGTCTCCGTTCCACGCTTTCCCGGCTGCCCTGAACATCGATATGGCAGGCCATGAGGCGGATGTGAACTATATGATGGAACAGCTTCAGGCAAAGGTTACGGAGTACAACATGGGCGGCCGCGTTTCCACATGGGGCGTTCCCTGTAACATGCTGTTTATCAGCGCCGGTGTTGAGTATGCCAAGAAGGTTCTGGAAGGCCAGACAAGCGGCACTCTTGATGAGCAGGTACTGAGAGACACCATCCAGGAATGTGCACAGGAGTTTACTCCCGACGCCAAGATGACCGTTGACTACTACGTAGATGACAGCGGTAATGCCAAGGAGAATCACTTCCTGGTAATGTCTGATTTCGTTACCTTCGAGTAATCCGAAAAAACGAACATAGGTTAGATGAATCTGGAGTTCTGCCAACGGGAGTCTTTAGGGCATCAGTTGGCAGAACTCTTTATTGCTTCACAGGAAATTCCGTCCTGTGGACCGGTATTAAGGCTTCCTTTAAAAGTCTCATCAGCTTTTGAAAGGATTTGACGGACGCTGGTTCGTCTGTCCCTCCAAGGGGCAAGGATGCATCGATAAAACGGCTGCTGTTCACCGCCGCCCGGGGAACAGCAACCCAAAATGCGCTGTGCGCATAAAAGCTGCCGGCTGCCGGGTCAGGGGGCAGAGGCAAAATAAGAATGTGGAAAGAGGTTGGTAACTTGGAGAAAGCAAAAGAAACCTATGTCCTGAAAATGGACGACATCGCCAAGGAGTATTACGGCAACCGGGTTCTTAAAGGGGTAAATCTTCATATCCGCCCGGGGGAGATTCACGCTCTCATGGGAGAAAACGGCGCCGGAAAGTCTACGCTGATGAACATTCTCTTCGGAATGCCTGTGATTCATACCACAGGGGGATACGAGGGCACCATTGAGGTCAACGGCAATCCTGTCAATATCGACACCCCCTTAAAGGCTATGGAGCTGGGGATCGGAATGGTGCACCAGGAGTTTATGCTGATTCCGGGATTCAGTGTGACGGAAAATATCAAGGTGGGCAGGGAGAAAACCACGCCTAACCTGGTGAGCCGCCTGTTCGGGCCTTCCATGGAGTCCCTGGATTTTAAGGCCATGCGCAGGGATGCAAGAAAGGCCTTAAAGACCATCGGGCTGCAGATTGAGGAATATGTGAAGGTGGCAGGCCTTCCCGTAGGGTACATGCAGTTTATTGAGATTGCCAGGGAACTTGATAAGACAGGGATTCAGATTCTGGTGTTCGACGAGCCTACGGCGGTTCTGACAGAGTCGGAGGCGGAGCGGCTTCTGGAGGCCATGCGGGTAATCTCCTCCCAGGGGATTGCCATTATCTTTATCACCCACCGTCTGGACGAGGTGATGGCGGTTGCGGACTCCATGACCATCCTGCGGGACGGGGAGTTTGTGGCCAGAAAAGAGATTAAGGACACCAATGTGGTGGAGATCGCGGAGCTGATGATCGGCCGGAAGATGGAGAAGCTGGTGGATGACAGCGGAAGCGATGACAGGGATATTGACGACGGCAAGATTGCGGTGAGTCTTCGCAATTACAAGGTGAACATGCCCGGCGAGCAGGTGAAGGGAATTGATCTTGACATCAAAAAAGGCGAGATATTCGGAATCGGCGGTCTGGCAGGCCAGGGAAAGCTGGGAATCCCCAACGGGATCATGGGGCTTTACCGGGCGGAGGGCCAGGTGAAGATAAACGGCGAAGAGTTAAACCTTACGAAGCTTGGGGATGCGCTGGCTCACAAGGTAGCCTTCGTGTCCGAGGACAGAAGGGGCGTTGGGCTTCTTCTGGACGAGAGTATTGAGCAGAACATCATCTTTTCAGCCATGCAGACCAACGGGAAGTTTTTGAAGAAGATCGGCTGGATGCAGCTTTACGACGCGGCAGCGGGAAAGAGCCATGCGGAGGAGATGGTGAAGACCCTGGATATCCGGTGTACAGGGATTAAGCAGCCTGCGGGAGCGCTTTCAGGGGGCAACCAGCAGAAGGTGTGTCTGGCCAGGGCCCTGACTCTGGAACCGGATATCCTGTTTGTGTCGGAGCCTACACGGGGAATTGATATCGGCGCCAAGAAGCTGGTGCTTGAATATCTGGCAAAGCTTAACCGGGAGCAGGGCATGACGGTGATTATCGTGTCCTCGGAGCTTATGGAGCTTCGATCCGTGGCTGACCGGATCGGGATTGTGTCAGACGGAAAGCTGGCGTGTATCTTAAAGCCCGATGATTCGGATGCGGACTTCGGTCTGGCCATGTCCGGTGCATGGAAAGGAGGAAGAAAAGATGCGTAATCCATTGAAACCGTTGGTGGAGAAATTCGGTCTTCCCCGGGTTATTATTGTTTCGTTTTTCCTGTTTCTCATTGCGGCGGCAGGGATGTTCCAGATGAACCTGATGCAGCTGCTCAGCGACTGCTTAAGGCGGTGGGGTATGTACGGCATACTGGCTCTGGCCATGGTGCCTGCGGTGCAGTGCGGAATCGGCCTGAATTTCGGTATCTCCATGGGAATCGTCGGAGGGCTTTTGGGAGGCCTTATTGTGATTCAGTTCCGGGTGGCGGAGATGCCCTCCCTGGTAGCCGTCCATCCTCTCTTTGCCATGTGGGTGGCGGTGCTTATCGCCATTGTTATCGGTGTTTTGCTGGCCACGGGCATCGGCTACCTTTACGGCCTTCTCTTAAACCGGGTCAAAGGGTCGGAGATGACGGTCACCACCTATGTGGGATTTTCCATTATCGCCTTTATGAACATGATGTGGATGCTGCTTCCTTTTACGGACGGTGAGCTTATCTGGCCGAACGCGGGAAAGGGGCTTCGCAATACCATCTCCTTGGCGGCCTCCTTCAGCAATGTCATGAACAAGACCCTGGCATTCCAGATCGGCGGAGTTACGGTTCCCACGGGACTTCTCCTGTTCTTCTTCCTGGTATGCTTTCTGGTGTGGCTGTTTATGCGATCCAAGACCGGTATGGCTATGAGTGCGGCGGGTGCCAACCCCATGTTTGCCACGGCGGCGGGAATCAATGTAAATAAGATGCGGATTATCGGCACCGTGCTGTCAACTACCCTGGCGGCTGTGGGAATCCTTGTGTATGCCCAGGGGTTTGGGTTTATTCAGCTTTACAACGGGCCGATGATGATGGGCTTTACCTCCGTGGCGGCTGTGCTTATCGGCGGCGCAAGCCCGAAAAAGGCCAGGATCACTCATGTGCTTATCGGAACCTTCCTGTTTCAGGGAATTATGGCTCTGGGGCTTCCGGTGGCGAACCAGTTTATACCGGAGTCCAACCTGTCGGAGGTTGCCCGTCTGATTATCTCCAACGGCATTATTATTTACGCTTTGAGCCAGGTGAAAGGGGGAAGCGGACGTGAATAAGAAATCAAAGTTCAATGTGTGGGATTTTCTGTTTCAGAATAAAGTGGTGTTCATGTTTCTGGTGCTCTGTATCGGTGCCACCATTGCTTCGAAACAGCCTCTTACCTTCGTGATTCCGGAGCTGTTTACCCGTATTGCCAGAAACTCCTTTATTGTGCTGTCCCTGATTATTCCGGTTATCGCCGGCATGGGACTGAACTTCGGCATTGTAATCGGAGCGATGGCGGCCCAGGTGGCTATCTTCTTTACCACCTACTGGGGACTGACGGGATTCGGCGGATTTGCGGCTACGGTAGCCCTGTCCACGCCTATCGCTGTGTTTTTCGGGTTTTTGGTGGGCAAGCTGTTTAACTATATGAAGGGCAACGAGATGATCGGCGGCCTGGTGCTGGGATATTTTGCAGAGGGCCTGTATCAGCTTCTGTTCCTGTTTATTTTCGGCGGCGTTATTAAGCTGAACAATCCCAACCTGATGATCGCCACAGGGGTGGGTGTCAAGAATACCATTGACCTTAAAGATACGGTCAAATATGCCCTGGATACGGTGCCTATGCTTACGATTGTTGAGGTGGGATTCTATCTGATCCTCATCGGCCTTGGCTGTTCTGCGGCTTTTAAGCTGGTGAAAAAGCAGAACGTGGAGTGGAAGTCCGTGGCCGTTAAGGCCTGTGCTGCCGGTGTGGTGTACGGCCTGACTTTTATTAAGCCTGTGGAGCAATTCCTGTCCGCGGACCGTCTGGTTCTTCTGTCGGCGGTGGAGATCGGCTGTCTGGTTACGGTTCTGTGGCAGGCGTTTAAGTTCGTCACATGGAAGGTGCAGAGCAAGAAGGCAGACGAAGATACGGCCGTGGAGCCCTTTAATATGCAGAAGGCTATCGCTTATGTGGTGCTGGCCGGTGCAGTGTACGGCCTGACCTATATCCCCACATTGTTTAATGTGCTGATTGCCGTGAAACTTCCGGTTATGACCTATCTGTGCATCGGAGCCCTGTGCGGGTTTAACAACATCCTTATGAGAACCCGGCTGGGGCAGAACATGAGGACCGTGGGACAGAGCCGTACCGTGGCCAACGCGGCAGGCATCAATGTGGACAGAACCCGTGTCATTGCCATGATTTTCTCCACGGTGCTGGCAAGCTGGGGGCAGTTAATCTTTCTGCAGAACGTGGGAACTCTGTCCACCTACGGGGCCCATACCCAGGTGGGGCAGTTTGCCATCGCTGCGCTTTTAGTGGGCGGCGCCTCGGTTCAGAATGCCACCAACAAGCAGGCTCTTCTGGGAATCGTGCTGTTCCACACCCTGTTTATCGTGTCTCCGCTGGCAGGTAAGGAACTGTTCGGCGATCCGGCCATCGGCGAGTACTTCAGGGTGTTTGTGTCCTACGGGGTTATCGCTATGTCTCTGGCCATGCATGCGTGGAAGAAGGCTGCAAAGCCCAAGCTTGAAGGGGAAGGCAGCGCAGGGGCTGCGTAGGAAACTATTTGAGACGAAAATGCCCGGCCGGCGGGAATGACGGCCGGGCATTTTTTGTGTATGATAAGAAAAATGTAAAGAGAAAAGTATTGATTTCTTACCCGGATTGAACCATAATAGGACTGTGGAATGGCGGAAAGGTTTAACGGTTTTTGAGGAGAGGATTTCGGATTATGGAGAAAACGGTATCGAATAGAGGAATAAAACGGTTTTACTGGGCTGTCAGCGCCTGTTTTATGGTGCTGGCAGCCTGGTTGTATTGGAGAGAAGACACTTATATAAAGGTCATGGATTTGGAAGTAGTGCCGGATCGGGGAAGAATACAGGTAGAGATCGTGACAGACGGAAAGAATCAGCAGGTGTCTCTGGGGGATAAGCAGGTGACGTTGTATGTGGACAGGCGCGGTGAGGGGGAAAAAACCCGCCTGCTGATCCATGGGGAGTGTGAGGAGGAAAGAAAGGATCCGGTGGCTATAAAGGTGGTCAGCGACAGCGGCAACCGGCAGGAGAAGTGGAGTTACAAGGTGCCTGCAGGGACGCTGAAGGGGGAGATATGGTTTGGGGTATCGAAAAATCAGGGAAGATATCCCTATCTGTGGCTTTCTGCGCTGATAGTTATATTTCCGCAGATGGTCTGGTTCGGGGGAGAGAAAAAGGGACGCGGCCGGGAGCTGGCGGCTTACATAAGCAAAGTTATGGAAAAGCTTGAACTGGAACCGGGGATGGAACCGTGCTGCAGGGAGGGAAGACGTCTTTTGGCGGTTTACCAGAGGCAGAGGGTGCTTATGCATATGCTGGCGGTATGGGCGTGGATGTTCTTTTGTTTTTGGGTGCTCCATAGCGTGTGCCATGAGAGAATCTCTTTTGGGGCGCCGTTTATTTATTTGTTTCTGTGCTGTATCGGGATTGCTGACATGGGGCTGCATATTTTTATGATAAGAAGGTGGGGCAGCCTGATGAGCCGGATCCTTGTGGCAGACTGCCGGCCTGTGACGGCGGCAGTGGTGTACCTGCTTATGGGAAATTACGGGATCGAGAGAGGACGGAACCGGTTTCTTCTATACCATAACGGCGCTTCCGGGTTATACCGAAGCGGCCATTGCAGGGAGGCCCTGGAGATCTCTGAGACGGCATGGCAGATGCTGTCCAAAAAGCCCGGCGTTTATACGACCTTTGTCCACAGCTCCCTGAAATATCAGTGTCTGAGAGTTTTGGAGGAGTCCCAGGCCGCCGGGGAGGAAAAAAAGAAGATGGAAGCTCTGCTTCATAAAAATCCGGCACTGAGAAAACGCAAGGGGCTCCAGCGATTTCTTGGGATCCAGGATATCTGCCAGTGGATCGAGAACGGGGAGGTGGAGAGGGCGGAGAAAAGCGCCAGGGAGATCTTAGGCCAGTGGAAGGAAGGGTATTACCGCCTCCCGATTCTGGAGCTTATGACGGAGCTTAAGGAATTTTTGGGCAAGGAGGATGAGGCGGCAGGCTTAAGGCAGGAGATCCTTACATTCAGTCCGGAAAATAAGGAGGTGCGCCAGGCTATGGGAAAGGGGCGGTTAAGCTACCGGCCGAAGAAGATAAAGGTGTGGGATCCGGGGCTTACAGGGGCCTGTGTCATGTGTGCGGCGGGAATTGCGGTCTGCCTGTTCATGATGTAAGGACAGGATTTTTGATTTTTTTCTTTACGTCCCAAGGGGTAACGTGCTATACTATTCCATGTTTAAAAGGGAAAGAAAATTTTTTTTATAACAATCGGAAAAAGGAGAGTGGATATGGGAGGCATCTTTGGAGTTATTTCCAAAAGAAACTGTGCGTTAGAGTTATTTTACGGAGTAGACTACCATTCACACCTGGGAACGAGAAGAGGCGGAATGGCCACCTATGGCCCCAAAGGATTTAACCGTGCGATTCACAATATTGAGAATTCCCCCTTTCGGACCAAGTTTGAGAGGGATGTGCAGGAGATGGAGGGCAACATGGGCATTGCCAGCATCTCGGATTTTGAGCCGCAGCCGCTTTTGATCCAGTCCCATCTGGGCAGCTTTGCCATTGCCACAGTGGGCAGGATCAATAATTTTGATGAGCTTCTCCATGAGGTGTTTGCCAAGGGCAACACCCACTTTCAGGAGATGAGCAGCGGGCAGGTCAATGCCACGGAGCTGGTGGCGTCCCTGATCTGCAAAAAGGACAGCATTGCGGAGGGAATCCGGTATGTGCAGGAGATCGTGGACGGTTCCATGACCCTGCTTCTCATGACCAGGGAGGCGGTGTACGCGGCCAGGGATCGTCTGGGCCGGACACCTTTGATCCTGGGGAAGAAGGAGGATGCCTACTGCGTTTCTTTTGAGAATTTCGCCTATGTGAATCTGGGATATTCGGACTACAGGGAGCTGGGGCCCGGGGAGGTGGTGAAGATCACGCCCGATGGGGTGGAGGTTGTGTGCCCGCCGGGGGACGAGATGCGGATCTGCTCGTTTTTGTGGGTGTATTACGGCTATCCCACATCCTCCTATGAAGGGATCAATGTGGAGGAGATGCGGTACCGGTGCGGGAGTATGCTGGCAAAGAGAGATGCCCATGCCGGGAACGTGGATCCCGACATGGTGGCCGGGGTTCCGGATTCAGGGATTGCCCATGCCATCGGCTATGCCAATGAATCAGGGATTCCTTTTGCGCGGCCGTTTATCAAATATACGCCTACATGGCCCAGGTCCTTTATGCCTACCAGCCAGGAGCAGAGAAACCTGATTGCCAGGATGAAGCTGATCCCGGTCAAGGCGCTGATCGAGAACAAGAAGCTTCTCCTGATCGACGATTCCATCGTCCGGGGGACTCAGCTTCGGGAGACCACGGAATTTCTGTATCAGAGCGGGGCTAAGGAGGTTCATGTGCGGCCTGCCTGCCCGCCGCTGCTTTACGGGTGCAAATTTCTCAATTTCTCCAGATCCAAGTCGGAGCTTGATCTGATAACCAGGCAGGTGATCTTGGAGAAGGAGGGAGAAAAGGCAAAGGAGACCCTTGAGGAGTACGCCACACCGGGCAGCGAACGGTATGAGTGCATGTGCTCGGAGATCTGCAGGAGACAGAATTTTACAACACTCAGGTATCATCGGGTGGATGATCTGGTGGAATCCATCGGGCTGCCCAAGTGCAGGGTGTGTACGTACTGTTTTGACGGAAAAGAGTAGAATGGGAATGGGACTGCGGCGGGGAGGCCGCAGTCCTTTTGAGGTGAAAAGAGGACGGTGTTGACAGTGAAACAGGAGAATGTTGTATGAGTGATTTGACCGGAAGAGAGCGGGTGGTTATAGGGATACTGACAGTGCTGACGGCGTCTGCTCTCATATATTCCACAGACCGGCTGATGATAGACGGGATTCTGACCTGGGCAATGGAACAGAGGGAGTATCTGATTATGGCGGGGGAGACGGCCGGGATCTTTGGGCTCTTTGCCCTGGCACTGCGGTTTTCTCCCTCTTTTACAGTGAGGGCGGCGGCGCTTTTGGGGATCTGCGGGATTTTTTTGTGGGTTCACAGGGCCTTTGACGCGGTGGTGGTTTCCGGGCTTTACGGAGGATATCTGTGGGCTGTGGGGAAATGGGTTTTAGGGAAAGTTTCGGGGGGAAGGGTTAAGCATACAGGGGCGGAACGGGAATTTCTGACAGGCTGCGTGTCTGTGGTGTGCATGTTCTGTCTGATGTCGGCTTTGGGAGTGGGGCGGATTGCCTGGCTCTGGGTTTTCGTGGCGGTTTCGGCGGCTGTGGCGGCCATAGACCGGCGCCGGCAGTCCGGCAGGCTTCGGAGGGCTTGGAAGGCCCGGGATATAAAACCGGCGTCCGGGCCCGTAACTGTCCGGTGGAACTGGGGAAGAGCGTTTTTGTGGGCGGCGGTTCTTACGTTTTTCTGCGTTCAGGCAGGGCGGATGAACATTGCGGTGGACTTTGACAGTCTGTGGTACGGAGTCCGCTCGCCCTATATTCTTGACAACGGACGGGGCATCTATGAAAATATGGGGAATATCGGTATTGTCTACACCTACTCCAAAGGATTTGAGGTGCTGACACTTCCCTTGTCAGTGCTGCCTTCCTTCAGCTTTGTGACGGCTTTTAACCTGTGGCTTCTGGCGGGGATTTTGTGGATATTCGGAAAGATCCTGGAGATATGTGCCGGGACAGGGAGAAGGCGGGCCGGCGCTGCCGGAAGGATGCAGGAATATGGGACGGCGGGAGAAGAGACGAAGCGAACCGTCAGTGGGGCGGAAGCCCCGGAGGATGCATGGGACAGTGCGCAAGAAGCGTCAGGGCAGGCTGAAGACGCGGCGGAAGAAGCCCCAGAGGGGGCCGCCCGCAGGGCAGGGGAGATAGGGATATGCTTTCTGGCTTCCCTGCCAGGGATCATGAATATGGGGATCACGGCCAAAAGTGATGTTGCGACGCTGTGTTTTCAGATGATCTTGTTCTATGAGATGCTTTTGTTTCTGAGAGGGGACAGGCAGGCATTGTGGTATGGGTGGGCGGCGTTTTTTTTCAGCTGGACCATGAAGCCTACGGCGCTGGTGTTCTCCACAGCGGTTATGGGCATGAGCATGGTATTTTTCGCGGTGACGGGAAAGCTCTGGCAGGGACGGGATAAACGAGAAAAAGCTGCAGGAAAAGCAGTCTTCGCACTGTCCCTTCTGTCCCTTGGCGGAATCTGGGCCAGAACGTTTTTGATCACAGGGCTTCCGGTGACTTCCGTATTTTCCTCTGTGCTTACGAAACTGGGCTTTCAGATGAAATATCCGTTTAATGTGCAGAAGCTCCCCAACAGCAGCGCCGGGGTTTCCAAAACCCAGTGGCTCAGGGACATGGCAGGGCGGATCTGGGGTGTGCTTTTTAACCCTCAGGGGCCGGATATGGACCATGTGATCCTGGCATGGGGCAGTCTGGCGGTGTGGTTTTGCATTTGTGTCTGCGGGGCGTGGCTGTTTCTCGGAAAGAGAGAGCGGACTAAGGAGGAGAGGATGCTGGATAGGTATCTGCACACGGTCTTCTGGCCTTTTGCCGGGTGCTCCACGGTGAGCCTTCTGATGCTGACACAGGTGGACGGCAATTATTTTATGCTGTTTTACGTGCTCCTTATCATCTATACCTTCCGGCTGGTCTGTCGGCTGCCCCAAAAGGCGGCGGTTAGGGGTATTCTTTGGCCCGGGGCGGCGGTCCTTGTGTTTTCCGGCATTGTCATGACTCTGACCAACTGGAGCTGGACCGTGGGATTTACGCCTGGGGCCTTAAGGCACAGGGGATATTATGATCACCGGAACGAGCAGCACAGGCAGATGGTGGAGACTGGAAATGAGCGGATCTGGGAGATCCTGGCGGCGGATCCCAGGCACCGGCTCATCGCCATAGGGGAACACCCGGAAGTTCTGGCGTTTCCCTGCAATGTCCAGTCCTATTCCGACATCACAGGCACATGGGGCAATGTGGTGCTGGTAAAATATATGGATAATTTCGTGGAGTTTATGAGGTATGGCAGGACGGACTATGTGTACGCCCAGGCCGGCTATATCAGCCGAAAGGAGCGGGCCTGGAGCCTGACCTGTGATTTGATCGAGTATGGGGTGCTGACTCCGGTGTGCTTTGAACAGGGCAATATGCTGGCCAAGGTAAATGGTGAGGAAGGGAGGACAGAGGAGTCTGTCCGGCATCTGGAAGAATTTTTGGAGAACTATGTGTGGAAAGAGTAGTGTGATTTGGAAAATGAGAAGGGAGAAGCTGTCCCCGGGGTTAAGGCCCTGGGAACAGCTTCTTTGCTTTGGCACAGGAATCGTTGTAGGTGCGGAAATTCAGTTTTTGATGTTCCGGGCAGATCTTGACGGAACCATAGCTTTCCAGACGGAACCGGATCTCTTCCAGGGAGAGAGTATTGTCCGGAGCATAGCGGTCGGTCATATATTTCAGGGCAGGGGCGGCATCGGCGCTTAAGCTGTACAGGTAGTAAAAGTCGCCGGCCGAAAACGTATCTCCCTGCAGATGGTTTACATAGTCCCGGCCGATAACCGCGTCAGGGCGGCTAAAGGCCAGAGCCAGGTAGAAAGCCATGACCACTGCCAGGCCAAAGCGGAACAAAGGGAAGGCAGGATTGTGGATGAGCCATGTGACGCCTGCCATGAGGACTGCGGTCATGGCCAGAAACCACAGGACCAGAAGGCGCAGGTAGGACAGATGGTATTCCCTTATATACAGCATCATGCGGAACGAGGCTGAGGCGATCAGGATGTAGGTGCAGATGCATATGAGGGTCAGCAGAAACTTTACTGCCGGGTGAGGGCGGATGTACTTAAGGCAGCACAGCACCATAACCAGGTTCAGAAACGCCACCAGAAGCAGCTGGAAAAATCCCTGTCTGGCGTAACTGGAGTAGGTATAGCCGTCAGGAAGGGTTCCCCGGCCTAAAAACAGGTAAACGATCTGGATAAGGCTGAAAATCACGTAGATCAGCCCGATCATGGACAGTCCTGCAATGACTGTGGCTGCACCGGCCTTCTTTCCGGCCGCTGTCTCCTCCGCTATGTGGTGAAGCAGGCAGGAGCACACCAGGCAGTACAGAGACAGGGCTGCGAAAACAACCCGGAAGATCACCCCGAACAGGACAGATGGACGCAGGATTCCGTTAAAGATCCTGGCTGTAAGGTCCGAAAATATGGCGTCCGCCTGTCCCAGGAGAGCCATAACAACTGCCAAAAGTGGAAGGGCGGCCAGAAATCCCCCGAAAAACAGGGGAAGCTGTTTTACAAACCGGTTGTCCTGGTTTTTCAGATAATTGCGGGTGTGGCGAAAGGGGACAGGCAGAGCGCCCAGGGCGCGGCACAGGTACAGGAATATGGAGCTTAAATATTTGCCTATGTTCCAGGACCTGTCGTCGTAAAACTGGTGGAGGGCAAAGATGCACCCGGTCAGTACCAGGGCAATGCCGCTAAGGGTAATAAGGAACCTGTCGGCAGTGCGGCATACCGAAATCCCTGTGAGCAGTGCGAAAGCCAGGAGAACCCAACTGTCCTTTTTCATGGGCACCTCAAGCATTTGGCAAACCATAACTCCTGTCAGGCAGGCAAAGGCAACGAACAGAGGGTAGGTGACGCCGCAGGGGTTCTTGTAGAGGCAGAAGGCAGACAATACCCCGAAAAGCAGGCTTATGCCGCCGAAAAAGGGGAAGGCCTCCTCCATAGGTTTTAAAAGGCGGGTCCGGTTTTCGGCTCTGGCCTGCTGCTTTGGGGAAAACCCCGGCGGATGCTGGTAAAAGGGCGGGCCTGCCGGTTCCCTGGCGGAGCCGTCCGTGAAACCGGTCTCTTTGTCATCGGTGGCCGGGCGGGCCGGGGGTTCGTCAGAAGCCTCCGGCTGCAGGGGGACAGAGCTGTTAAACATGTCAGATTCCATTTGGGATACCTCTCTTTCTTACAGGGAATGTCTGGGGCCCGACAGGCGGCGCAGGCTGCGGGCCGGCTGCCGGGCCGTGAAAGTTACAGGAAAAATGTCGGATCTGTCAGGGGAGCGGAGTTATATACTGCATACATATCCGGTCTTCCGGCCTGGAGTCCGCCGCATAAATGACAGCCAGAAAGATCCATTCCAGCGGTTTCATGAGCACATAGACCAGATCGGATGCCCAGGGGGATCGGATAAGGCGGGCCACAGGAAATCCGTAAGTGTCATAAAAGCGCCGGAGTTTCCGGTGAAAGCGGGGTGTGTGCTCACAAAGGATCTGTTCAAAGGCATTGGCAATGCACAGCTGCCGGTTTACCACAACCCTGTGGCCGCGGCGGACACCCATGCGGATAGGTTTTACCAGTTTTCTGTGGCCCCTGGCGGCTACGGTGCAAAGATAGTGTTCATCGTACATAAGGTTTGGCGGCGAAACCTGGCGGGATAGGTTCCACTGACTGGTCTCTGTCCAGGCGCGCAGGACATTGTCGGGGCGCTGGCCGAAGAGGGCCAGGATGATAATGGCAAGGCCGGCCAGGGGCCAGGCAAAGAAAAACGCCCAGAGCGGCCATTTGCCCGAGTCCATAAGCTTCTGGTTCAGTTTTTTCAGAAAAGGGCGGTCAAATGTGCGCATTTCTGTCTCTTCTATGGTTTTCCACTCCCGGGTTTTTTCACCTATGAGCCGGATGCAGATGAAGATCCAGTTGAGGGGCAGCAGGCACAGGTAGACCTCCAGGCCGTCGATGGTAAATACCTGGATGATCCATGCGGCGGAGAGGGCCATCCCCAGGTAGAGGGATGAGATGGAGCATACAATGACAAGGGGAGGCATTTTACGAAAGTTGGCTGTCCGCAACAGGATAAAGCCTGCGGCTCCAAGAAGGAGGAAGGTAAGCACCGTGGGGTACGCCCCGGTCCAGATGGGGGTGTGGGCCATGAGCCCTTCCAGGGTTTCAGGCCAGTCTGCCGTAAAATCAATGTCAACGATGCACAAAAGCAGCAGAGTGAACAGGATGCCAAGGGACAGGGTGGCGGCCTCTATGTGAAGCACGGCCCTCCTGGTTCCGTCACCGGGATGCTTCAGGAAGCAGAATCCAAGATTCAGAGCCGTGAGCACAAAGGGATAGAAGCAAAACAGTCCCGCGAGGACGGCGACGGCCAGAAATTCGGGGCCGGCCGGTTTGGGCGACAGGACGGAGCACCACAGGAATGTGGCGCAGACAGTGCCGCCCAGGGAACTGAGGACAGGATAGGTTTGAAATGTATGTTTCAGATTCATGGTGTTTACCTCCTAACCCGGATAAACCGGAATTTTAAATTCGTCATGTTGCTGTATTGTTGAGTGAGTAAAGTTGGGGCGGATTTGGTCGTGGGGCCAGGGAGGGAAGGCAGGCTGTGTGCCGTTCGTGTTCAGATATGCCAAACATTCCGATGAGC
>JAAWLV010000056.1 GCA_022798105.1 Hungatella sp. | reverse complement strand
CATAATGAATGCACTCTCCTTTTTCCTTTTTTGAACCCTCTTTTCGAAGATTCCCTTTTGCATTACGAGGTAATTATACTTCCTATAATGGAAATTATCGTTACGGGGAAAAGAAGAGATTTCGGAGAGATTTTATGGAATTGATCTGCCTGTTTGCTTACCATTATTCTATCACAAAGCTGTCAAGACTTCCATGTTTATCTTCAAACAGATTTAGTACAGATTTATATTAGCTTATATCCCCCCCTCCCCGGATAAAATAGCCTAAAAGGATAAAATTAGCAGGAAGCTGGCCCGAAACCTTCCGGCATATTTTAATAAACAGTCACATACACTTATTATAAAAGCAGGCAGAAAGACAGGTAGGTGGAATTATGTTGGAATTGGTGAAGAAAAATATACATATGAATCGTTTTAAGAACAATGTGGCGACCCAGGTAACATTGGATGATGACTTTATTGTGCCTGATACTATGGATGATATGGCCCGGGTAATTTTAAGCTCCGGGGATATTCAGATAGAATCTGTGAAAAACCAGGGGGAGCGTGTCCTGGTTAAAGGGAAATTAAACTTTCAGATATTATATAGAAAGGCGGAAGGCGGTTTCCAGACCATGGCAGGACATATTTCCTTTGAGGAACCGGTTAACATACCTGGGCTGGAGGAAAAAGATTATCTGGGGATCAGCTGGGATTTGGAGGATCTTACGGCAAGTATGATTAACTCCAGAAAGGTTAGCGTAAAAGCCATTGTGACACTGGTAATACGGGTGGAAACATTATATGATGCGGAGGCAGCTGTTGATGTTATAGAAGGCGGGGGAAGCAGACGGGAGGACAATAGCTGGGGAACAGGAGATATGGACAGCGGCAGCTGGGGGATGGGGTATGACTCTGAAATCCGAAATGGAGAAAAAGAAGCGCTGGGTCTGCCGGCGGACGAGGCTTCAGGGGGGATGGAGATTCTGCGGCGCCAGGCGGATGTGGCTGTAATAGCAGTCCGCAGGAAAGATACATATCGGATAAAAGAAGACATCTCACTGTCGGGCAGCAAACCCAGTATTGAACAGATACTGTGGAGCGAAATCCGCCTTCGGGGAACCACTACAAAACCTTTGGACGGCAGGATACATATAGAAGGTGAAGTGATGATCTTTGCAATTTATACGGGAGAAGGGGAAAATACCCCTGTACAGTGGCTGGAAGAAAGCATTCCTTTTACAGGGGATGTGGAACTGCCGGAATCTGTGGAGGGTATGGTGCCGTCGATTTCCGTGCGGCTTGTGCATAGGGAACTGGAAGCAAAGCCGGACTATGACGGTGAGATGCGGGATCTGGAGCTGGATGCGGTCCTTGAGCTGGATATGAAGCTTTATGAAGAACAGCAGATTGAACTTTTGGGAGATTTCTATTCGAACAGCCGGGAACTGGAACTGGAATCCGGGGAAGTGTGTTTTGATCGTCTTCTCAGCAAAAACACAGGCAAATGCAGAATTGCGGAGAAGGTAGATTTGAAATCCGGAGACAGAGTTCTTCAGATTTGCCATAATGACGGAACTGTAAAAATAGATGATGTGGAGATAAAAGAAGACTCCCTGGAGATAGACGGTGTTTTGGAAGTGTCGCTGCTTTATCTCACCTCTGACGATTCAGAACCGGTAAGAGCGGAGACGGAAATGGTTCCGTTTCACTATGAAGCAGAAACACCGGGAATTACTCCGGATAGTGTCTATCAGCTGAATACAGGGCTGGAGCAGATGACGGCTGTTATGGCGGGCGGAGATACAGTGGAAATAAAGGGGGTTATAAGCCTGGATATTTTAGTGCTCCAACCTGTAAAGGAACCGGTAATTTTGGGAGTGAAAGAATCTGAGCTGGATCTGGAAAGGCTTCAGGAGCTTCCGGGCATTACAGGATATATTGTTCAGCCGGGAGACTGCCTGTGGGACATTGCAAAAAGGTTCCACACTACGAGAAAGCAGGTAATGGATGCCAATGGGCTGTCTGGTGAACAGGTACGTCCGGGTGAGCGGCTGATTTTAGTGAAAGACGTGGCCGGAGCTTAAAGAAGATTGATTATAGGCAGGGCAATGGTGAAAAACAGATGAAAAATATGGCAAAAAGGAAAAAGCTGGATGCACAAAAACCGGATTTCAGGATATAATACAATATAAGGTTTATGGATGAACGGTGTCATATCCGCATCCAGCTGGTGCTTCAGATAGATTCAGGGAAACCTGGGCGGTAAGTGCGTATTGCAAGCGCAGTTGCCGTCTACATATCGTGAACGTATCAAATCCATCCAAATTGGACTGAAGACTGCATGTGGTTACACTGCCTGTTGGGCGCCGGAACGCAGTTTTCTGTTGGGAGCGTATCTTCGAATGGCTCCCAGGCTTTTCCGGATGGTGGATGGAGTGTGCTGCCGGCAAAGATAGTTCCGGAGCAAAGACGTATGGCAGAAGATGCAAAAGAGAAAGGGGCGGATTGCCGTATGAACTACACATATCTGGTGCTTTGCCGGGACGGAAGCCTTTACTGCGGGTGGACCAACCGTTTAGCAGAGAGGATAAAAGCGCATAATGAGGGAAAAGGAGCAAAGTATACCAGATGCCGCAGGCCGGTGGAGCTGGTATATTATGAAGAATTTTTTACAAAGGAAGAGGCCATGAGCCGGGAGTATGCAATTAAAAGGCTTAGCAGGAGGCAAAAATTAAATTTAATTGCAGGTTTTGAGAGAGAAGAAGGACATTCCTGATTTTGGGGAAGGTCCTTATATTTTTTGCGTTTTTATTTTAGGGACTTGTGTTTTTTGTATACAAAGCATATAATATACTGTATACAAAATAATGCAAAAAACAATATCATACACAAGGAGAAGGAGATATGGTAAAGCATTTGGGGCTGAAGGCTTATGGCAAGATTAATCTGGGGCTGGATGTACTTCGAAAGAGGGAGGATGGTTACCATGAGGTCCGCATGATTATGCAGACGGTGGGACTCTATGATCGGATTGATCTGATTTGCCAGGAACATTCGGTAATAAAAGTTGAAACCAACCTTTATTACCTTCCGAATAATGAGAACAACCTGGTTTACCAGGCAGCGAAACTTCTGATGGAAGAATTTGGTATAAAAAAGGGGATCTCCATTAAACTGAAGAAATTTATTCCGGTGGCAGCGGGAATGGCAGGCGGCAGCAGCGACGCGGCAGCTGTTTTGTTTGGGGTAAATAAAATGTTCGGACTGGGGCTGTCCCAGGAAGGGCTGATGGAACGGGGAGTAAAAATCGGGGCGGACGTTCCTTACTGCGTTATGAGGGGGACTGCATTGTCGGAGGGGATTGGGGAGATTTTGACACCTCTGCCTCCAATACCCCAATGCCAGGTGCTGATTGCAAAGCCGGGCATCAGCGTGTCCACAAAATTTGTTTATGAGAATCTCCATGCCAATGAATTGAAACCGGAGCAGCATCCAGATATTGACGCCATGATTGAGGCTATTGGCAGCGGGGACATTTATAAAATTGTCCCTCATCTTGGCAATGTGCTGGAAACCGTGACAGTACCTGCTTACCCGGTTATAGCCCGAATAAAGGATATGATGCTAAGTATGGGGGCCATAGGTTCACTTATGAGCGGAAGCGGCCCCACTGTATTCGGTCTGTTTACCAATCCAAAGTCTGCCGCGGCAGCTTACGAAAAGATGCGCTACGGAGAGGGGAGCAAACTTGCAAGGCAGGTATATCTTACAAATTTTTACAATCGGAAGGAACAGGTGATATAAAATGGACGGGCATACTTTGAAAGTGAATATGAATGAATACCTTCCTCTGAGGGATGTGGTGTTCAATACCCTGCGGCAGGCGATTTTGAGAGGAGAGCTGGAACCGGGAGAAAGGCTCATGGAGATTCAGCTGGCGGAGCGGCTTGGAGTCAGCCGCACGCCTATCCGGGAGGCTATCCGGAAGCTGGAGCTGGAAGGATTGGTGCTGATGATTCCGAGAAAGGGGGCGGAGGTGGCTAAGATCTCCGAAAAAAGCCTGCGGGATGTGTTGGAACTTCGCCGGTGTTTGGAGGAGCTGGCCATTGAACTGGCGTGCCAGAGAATGACGGAAGAGGAGATCAATGGGCTGGAGAAGGCTCAGGAAGCTTTTCGTGAGGCGGTATCCAGTAAAGATGTGATGCTTATGGCTGAAACCGACGAAAAATATCATGAAATCATTTATGAGGGGACAAATAACAGCCGATTGGTTCAGATTATTAACAATCTTCGGGAGCAGATGTACCGTTATCGCCTGGAGTATATTAAGGATGCGGACAAGCGCCAGATTTTGCTAATCGAGCATGAAAATATTTTAAAAGCCGTGAGGGGACGTCATGTGGCAGAGGCCAAGGCAGCTATGCGGGAGCACATTGACAACCAGGAGATCACGGTATCCAGAAATATTAAGGAAAAGGAAGAATCTAACTGAATTGTTAGGAAAGTATTAAAAAACAATAACTCCATTGACAGAGTGACAGGTTGTCATTATAATAAATGACAAGTTGTCACTTTTGTTTTTTCCTGTAGGACAGGAGGGGGATCGAAGATGCCGAGCGAACGTTTTTACAGGCTTTCCAAGGAAAAACAGAACCTCATTTGGGAAGCTTCCATGAAAGAATTTATAGCTGTACCGTATGAAAAAGTTTCCATCAACAAAATCATTCGGGATGCAGGCATATCCAGAGGCAGTTTCTATACATATTTTGAAGATAAGCGGGATGTTCTGTCGTTTTTATTAAAGGATATCACGAGGAAGTGGAGAGAATTTTGCCTGGAAGGCCTGGATAAGGCTGACGGAGATATTTTTTCCCTGATGGAATCCATGATGGAGTATGCGCTTGAGTTTTGTAAGAATAATGATCTGTTCAGCCTGCATAAAAATCTTATCATGTACCCTGACGACGCACTGATGGAGTGTGTGGCGGACGACGGGGAGCTGGAGAGGGCGGTGGGAGAGGAATTCTTTGGAAAGATTGACCGCTCAAAACTGCGGGACGACTCAACTGGGGGGGTTCTTCTTTTGCTGAAACTCTGTTTTGCCGCCATGATGGCGGGGATTGGGGAGCTCCACAAGTACCCGGATCATGAGGAGGCCATTAAGAGAGATTACAAAAAGGCATTGTCATTATTAAAGTATGGAGCTTATAAGGATTCTGAAAAAGACCAGGCAAAGGAGTAAACAGATGAGTAAAAAGACGATTATTGCGGCGGCAGCAGTGGTGATTGCGGCGGCGGGGGCTTTTGTGGGACACAGCTATCTCACACCCAAAAGTGAACCGGAGGCGGTGGCTCTGCCGGTGGTCAGGACCACGCAGCCCACTGCCGGGGATATTGAGCTGTTTCGCAGCATGACAGGGACCATAGAGCCGGCAGATTCGGTGTATGTGATCCCAAAGGCGGCAGGTGAAATCACGGCGGTCTATGTAAAAACCGGAGATTATGTGGAAGAAGGGCAGCTTCTGTGTGAGATTGATACCAAGCAGGTGGATGCTGCCAGGCTGCAGCTGGAGGCGGCGGAGATCGCCCTCCATGATGCCAGAACAAACCTGGAGAGGATGCGGGTTCTCTACGGCAGCGGAGATATTTCCGCCCAGGCGTTTGAACAGGTGGAGAGCGGGGCAAAATCGGCCCAGATCCAGTACGATTCGGCAAAGCTGGCCTATGATTATCAGGTGGAGTTCAGCAGCATCACAGCCACCATTGCCGGAAAGATCGAATCCAGCACCATGGAAGTCCACGATATGGCCAGCCAGAGCAGTCCTTTGTGCGTGATTTCCAGTCAGGGTGCGAAAAATGTGAATTTTGCTGTCACAGAGGCCATTTTGGACAATGTAAAAGAGGGTGACCAGATTCGGATTGAGAAGGGCGGCAGTGAGTACACGGGCATTGTCACGGAGGTCAGCACCATGGTGGATGCAGCCACCGGGCTTTTTAAGGTAAAAGCTTCTGTGACAGACGGCAGCGCCCTTGCAAACGGCTCCTCTGTGAAGCTGTATGTGACCTCTGACAGGGCCATGGGGGTTATGACTGTTCCGGTGGATGCAGTTTACTATGACAACGGAGAGCCATATGTCTACACATTTGACAGCGGAACCGTACATAGGATAGATGTGGAGACAGGGATCAGCGACTCGGAAAAGATGGAGATCACATCCGGCCTGACTGCTGCCGACTATGTTATCACCACCTGGAGCCCGGAACTGTATGAGGGAGCTTCGGCGGTTTTGGAGCCGGCCACGGAAGCGGCGGCTGAATAGGAGGGCGGCGTATGAATCTGACAAAAACTGTGCTGAAAAGGCCGGTTACCACTGTGATGGTGGTTCTGTGCCTGATCGTATTTGGCCTTTCGTCGGTGCTGTCCTCCAAACTGGAACTGATACCTTCCATGGATATGCCTATGCTGGTGGTATTTACTCTGTATCCCGGGGCCAGCCCGGACGACGTGGATGAGCTGGTAAGCCAGCCTATTGAGGACGAAACGGGAACTTTGAGCGGATTAAAGGGCGTTACCAGCGTTTCCAGCGAGAATTATTCCATTGTATTGCTGGAGTATGAGTACGGCATTGACATTGATGATGCCTATGATGATTTAAAGAAGAAGATGGACGCCATACAATCAGACCTTCCGGATGATGTGCAGACGCCCACCATCATGGAGATGAATATTAACGATATGGCCAGTATTTCGCTGGCAGTGAACAATGACAGCCAGGGCAATTTATACAACTATGTCAACGACACCATTGTGCCGGAGTTTGAGAAGCTGTCGTCTGTGGCCAGCGTGGATATCAGCGGGGGCCAGAAGGAATATATAAGGATAGAGCTGATACCGGAGAAATTGACTCAGTACCGTCTGAGCATGAACTCGGTAGCCTCTGCCGTCTCCAGTGCGGACTTTTCGTTCCCCATCGGAGATACTCAGGTGGGCAAGCAGACCTTGTCTGTGTCCGCGGGGGTGGATTACAGTACAGCAGAGAGTTTAAAGAGTATTCCCATTACGTTGGGCAGCGGCAATATCATCTATCTGGAGGATGTGGCCAATATTTACCCGGCTCTGGAGGATGCGGGCGGTATCGGAAGGTATAACGGAAGAGAGACCATTTCCGTACAGATCAAAAAGCAGCAGAGCAGCAGTGATGTGGAAGTGTCGAAGGATGTGATGCGCATTGTGGAGCGGATGAGGGCCGGCGACCCGGATCTGGAGATTGTGGTGGTGGATGATAACAGCACAATGATCAAGTCTTCCCTGAGTTCAGTCATGCAGACGATGGTGATGGCGGTAGTTGTCTCCATGGCGATCATTTTCCTGTTTTTCGGAGATTTGAAAGCATCCCTGATTGTCGGCACATCGATCCCTATCTCGATTTTGGCAGCGTTGATTTCCATGAGCACCATGGGATTTTCTCTGAACGTCATTACTTTGAGCAGTCTGGTGCTGGGAGTGGGTATGATGGTAGATAACTCTATCGTTGTGCTGGAAAGCTGTTTCCGTTCAACCAAGGGTGTGGGGTTCAGAGAGTATACAGAGGCTGCCTTAAAGGGCAGCGGTGTTGTGCTCCAGTCCGTGATCGGCGGAACTGTGACGACCTGCGTGGTATTTCTTCCCCTGGCTTTTCAGAAGGGGATGTCGGGACAGATGTTTAAGCCTCTTGGCTTTACTATCGTGTTCTGTATGCTGGCTTCTCTGCTCTCGGCCATGACCATTGTGCCGCTGTGCTATACCATGTACCGTCCAAAGGAAAAGGAGCGGGCGCCTTTATCAGGTACGGTGGAACGGCTGCAGAACGGCTACCGCAGGATTATGGGAGTGCTTCTTCCCAAGAGAAAAACCGTTATCTTTACTTCCGTTGTGTTTCTGGTACTGGCGGTTTTGATGGGAACCCAGCTGGGGATGGAACTGATGCCCGCAGCTGACGAGGGAACCATCGCCATATCTGTTGAGACGAAACCAGGCCTTAATATAGAAGAGACAGATAAGATTTTACAGCAGGTGGAAACATTTGTGACGTCTGAGGAGAATCAGTCTTATGTGGAATCTTATATGCTGTCTTTCGGCTCTTCAGGGCTTAGCATGGGAGGCAGTTCCGGGGCAACCCTGACCGCATATCTGAAGGATGACTGTCCTCTTGAGACAGATGAGGTCATAAGGCAGTGGAGGCCGGTGCTGACAAAGATTGCGGACTGCGATATTACCCTGGAGTCCAGCAGTATGATGAGTTCCATGACGGTCACAAGCAGCGGGTATGAGGTGATTCTGGAGAGTACTCAATATGACAGCCTGAAGGAGGCTTCCGATAAGATTGTGGCGGGATTGATTGACAGGCCGGAGGTGACCAGAGTCCATTCAGCCCTGGAGAACGCGGCTCCTGTGGTGAAGATTAATATTGATCCCATTAAGGCTTCGGCGGAGGGAATGTCGCCGGTGCAGGTGGCAGGGCTGGTTAACACCATGCTAAGCGGAGATGAGGCGACTACTTTAGAAGTAGATGGAAATGAGATCAGCGTTATGGTAGAATATCCTAAGGAGGAATATGAGACCCTGGATCAGGTGAAGGGGATCGTGCTTCCCACAGCTACCGGGGCTTCTGTAGCGCTGACAGATATCGGGGAGGTTTCCTTCCAGGACAGCCCTTTAAACATTACCAGATCCAACAAGCAGTATCAGGTGACGATCAGCAGCGATTACACGGAGTTAGTGGATACAACGGACCGAAAAGCTGTGGAGAAGATGAAAAAGGCGCTGTTTGACGAGGTGGTGACGCCAGCTTTGAGTGCGGATGTGTCCATTGCCCAGAATGCCGTGGATGAGAGTATGTTTGAGGAGCTGGGGGCTTTGCTTGAAGCAGTGCTTATCGCCATATTCCTGGTATTTGTGGTGATGGCGGCTCAGTTTGAGTCGGTGAAGTTTTCGATCATGGTTATGACGACCATTCCGTTTTCACTGATCGGTTCCTTCGGTCTTTTGTTCCTTACGGATGTGACCATCAGCATGCCGTCTATGTTGGGATTTTTAATGCTGGTGGGTACTGTGGTGAACAACGGTATCTTGTATGTGGATACGGTGAACCAGTATCGCCAGGAGATGGATATGTCCACAGCCCTTATTGAAGCGGGAGCCACTCGTCTGAGGCCTATTCTGATGACGACTCTGACCACTATTGTGGCGATGATTCCCATGTGTCTGGCATTCGGGGACGCAGGGGAGATGATGCAGGGTCTGGCCCTGGTGGATGTGGGAGGGCTGATAGCCTCCACGGTTTTGGCGCTGTTGATGCTGCCGGCTTACTACTGGGTTATGAGCGGAGGAAAGAAGCGGCAGGTTGTCTTGGAAGATTAAGATTAGCAGATTAGCAGATTAGCAGATTTGCAGATGAACAGATAGAAGGAGGAGAGATATGAGACGGAAAAATTTTATGGGGCCTGCGGCTCTGGGCATGGCAGTGTCCTTAAGCCTGGGGATGCCGGCGACAGCTCTGGCCGTTACTCCGGAATTCGGCAGGAGTGTAGAGGAGTGGGAGACACTTCGGGACAATGTGCTGGAGTATGGAGAGATTGAAGATCTGGTATATGAGTATAATGTCACAGTGCGCAATAATTCCCAGGAACTGAACAAGTTTGATAACAGAACCGGAAGGAGGGAGTCGAAAACCCACAGCGATGCCGTAGGCGAGTACTTAAGGGCCGCCAATGACGCATGGAGCGCGTATGAAAATGCCCAGGACGGGGCCACGGCGGCCCAGAGCCTGGTTGCGGCAAAGCAGAATGAAAAGGCCGCGGAGGATCAGGTTCTGGAGGGGGACCGGAATGCCCAGCTGCTTCAATATAAACAGACGGAAAAAGGGATCGCAAAGCAGGCACAGGCAGCCATGAATACGTATTTCCAGCTTCAATACCAGCTGTCATCACTGGAGAAAAACAGGGATTTCCTGGCGGCATCTGTAACTTCGGCCCAGGGACGCCAGAGTCAGGGGATGGCAACCTATGCAGATGTTTTAAACGCACAGCAGGCTCTCCAAAATGGAGAAGCGCAGATTATTGCCATGAAAAGCCAGATTGAGGATACCAGGCAGAACCTGATAGTGATGCTGGGCTGGAAGCAGGGCGACATGCCTGAGATTCGGCCGATACCGGCGGTGGACATGGGAAAGATAGCGGCTATGAACGTGGAAACAGATACCTCAAAAGCCATAGCTGCAGATTATACTCTGCAGCTGGATCAGAAAAGTTTTAATAATTCCAACAGCGAGGCAAACAGGGAAATATATCGGAAAAAGGTGGAGAATGACAAACAGGAGATTGCGATTGCCGTCAATGACGGATACCAGAAGGTCCTCCAGGCTAAGAACGGCTATGATGAAGCTGTCCTCAATGTGGAGGTTGAAACGAAGAACTGGAATGCAGCCAATATAAAGTATCAGCTGGGCTCCATCAGCCGGATTGAATATCTTCAGGCTGAGACAAACCTTGTAAAAGCACAGATGGACAAAGAGGTGAAGAATCTGGAACTGTTTCAGGCCATAGAAACCTATGACTGGATTGTAAAGGGAGTGAGATAATATGAAACCCTGTAAAAAGATCGTGGCTTTGGGGCTTTCAGGGGCGCTGCTTTTTGCCGTCCCCATGAACGCCGCAGCTGAGGCAAAGAAACCGGAGAATATGGATGAAGCAACCTGGATAAGGCTTCAGGATAATGTTCTGGAATATGATGAAATAAGGGATTTGGTGGAAAACTACAACCCCACTTACCTGCAGGTTGTAGGTAATATTGAGGCGAACACCGTGACTTTTTTGGAAGCGGCCAAGGAGCTGAGAAATTATGCAGACACGATGGCAGCGGATGCCAAAGAGATAAAAGACGACAATCCGTTTTTGTACCAAGCATTCCAGGGGGCGGCGGACGGATACCGCAAGGGAGCCAAAAAGTATGAGGACGCAGTGGACTCTGTACATAACAAAAGCCGCAATTCATTGAGGCAGGTGAGGGACAGTGTGGCTTCCGGCGTTCAGATGGCTGTAATCGGTTATTATCAGGCCCAGGCGTCCTTAGAGATGGTGGAGACTGCTGCAGAATTGTCCCAGGCGGCATACGACTCAGCCGTTACACAGCAAACTCTGGGGATGGCTACCAGTACAGATGTCCAGGCAGCAGAGAAAGCTCTGCAGTCGGCCCAGGGGCAGCTTAAAAATATACAAGATTCCATGACAAAAGTACGGCAGCAGATATGCAATATGACCGGATGGGCGTATAACGCCGATATGCAGCTGGGGGAGGTGCCCCAGCCGGACCTGGCAAGGATTGATACGATGAATCCGGAAAACGATTTGTTCAGGGCTATCGGCAACAACTACACACTGATTGAGCAGAGGAGCATGTCCGGAAAGGGGGATTCCAACCGGAATGCAAAATTCCGTCTGATAGACGAGACGGAGGCTAAGGTGAAAATAGAGCTGGAAACCTTATATCAGTCTATACTGGAGGGGCGGACAGCCTACGAGGCGGCAGGCACTGCGTTTCAGAGCGCCCAGATTACAATGAACGGGAATGATTTAAAGTATCAGATGGGAATGCTGGGGCGGTTGGAATATCTTCAGGCCAAAATGGCATACCTTCAGCAAAAGGCGGCCTACAGGACTGCGGCTTTGAGCCTGCGGCAGGCTATGGAGAATTATGATTGGGCCGTGGCGGGACTGGCTGACGTAAAATAGCCGGGATAAAGCGGGAGATCTGGCTGATCTCCCGCTTTTGCGGTTTTTGTCACCACACTACCATTTTATCAATCAGCTTCTGCTGTTCGCTTGTGGAGCGGGTCAGGTAAATGCGGGTGGTTTCCACATTGTCATGACCTAAAAGGTCTGCCAGCAGGGCAATGTCATTGAACCTTTGGAGAAAATTAATGGCAAATCTGTGGCGGAACGAATGAGGATAGACGGTATCCGGATTGATCTTATACAGTCTGGCATAATGCTTCAGACGGCAGTTAACTCCCCGGGCCGTGAGGGGGTCCCCGTGCCGGTTGACAAACAGATATCCGCTGGGGGTTCCGCGGCGGTGACACCAGGACGCGGCCTCGCGGCAAAGGACATCAGGAATATAAACCCGTCTCATTTTACCGCCTTTAGAGTACAGATCCATATATCCGGAAGACAGATGTTCCACTTTAAATTTCAGGAGCTCGCTGACTCTTGCCCCGGTGGCGCCCAAAAACCAGACCACAAAAAACCACAGTTCAGGACCGTTCTTTTTCAGTTTGCGTTTCAGCGCCAGGTAATCCTTGTTGGAGATAACCGCATCGAGATACGATGTCTTCTGCAGCCTGACAGACGGGATTCGGTACTGCGGCTTTCCGGCATAATCCAGGTAGTGGTTAAAGCCGCAGATGCGCTGGTTGACGGTAGCCGGTTTATAATTGTTTATAAGATAGGCCCGGTATTTTTTTGATGAGGCAGCCGTGACAGAGGAGTACAGGCTTTGGTACAGACGGAGGCTGCCCATGTAGGAGATTATGCTGTTTTCGGACATTTTTTGCTCCTGAAGGTAGACGCGGAAATCTTCAAAATCTGCGGGTAGTTTCATAGAAGCGCCTCCTTTACCAGTTGACAACCTGATTGACGATGATCTGCTGTTCGGCGCGGCTTCTGTGAAGATAAATGCGGGTAGTCTCAATGCTCTGGTGACCTAAAAGATCTGAGAGAAAGGAAATGTCGCCGCAGGCCTCAATAAAATTTTTGGCAAACCGGTGGCGGAAGGAGTGAGGATGAAGCACTGCGGGGTTTAATCCATAAAGGATGGAGAATTTGCGCATCTGTCCCCGGATTGCGGCAGGTGTCACAGGAGCTCCCGAATGGTTCAGGAACAAAAAACCCGGGGAATGATCTTCGCGGGATATCCATGCAAGCGTATCTTTTTGAAGGGATATCGGTATGTATATGCGGCGGATTTTATTTCCCTTGGAATACAGGTTTAACCAGCCTTTTTCCACATCTTCCGTCCGGATCTGGACCAGTTCGCTGACACGGACGCCGGTGGCAGCCATAAACCGGATGAGATAATAGTAAAGATGGTTGCCGTCACGGAGCAGGCATTGTTTCAGATATTCATAGTCGGCCTGGCTGATAACATTGTCCACATAGGTTTTTTGCTGCATTCTCAACATGGCTACAGGAGCAATGGGGGAGTCCTGAAACTCTATGTAACAGTTCAGCGCCCGGATCCGCAGATTGACGGTTTGGGGTTTGTAGTGCTCCAGAAGAAAGCATTTGTATAGCTGAAGATTGCTGGAGCTGGGGTACCGGTACAGTGAATAGAACTGACGGACGGCAAAGGTGTATGCCAGAATGGTATTTTCTGCACGGCTGCGTTCTTCCAGCCAGAGGCGGAAGGCGTCAACCTGTCCGTTTACATACAGTTCATATTCTGTTAGGTTGTTAATCATGTCTGAGTCCTCCTTGTCTTTTGTAAATTGGGTTTATAACCTGTTATTCATGGCAATGATTATCATACCATTATCCGATTATGGAGTCCCGTCGAAAAACTGGAGGAGTTTCAGACGGATATGAATCTGAACCGGCTCTTTAAACAGGGCGCGGTAATCTTCTTCTGACAGAAGAAATTGTAATTCCTGTCTGGAACTTTCAGGGAGGATGCTGTGGGTGGCATCGATAAAGCAGAGTCTGGGGTACAGGACACACCACCAGTTGCGGCCGCGCCCTTCACCAAGGGTTACCTGAACCGTGTCATAGGTTCCGCAGGGAAGTACAAGATCTCCGTAGGCTTTGGTGGGAAAGTAGGCCTGTGTTACACGGATATGGGCGCGGTAGCCGACCCCTTTTTGCGACAGGTAGGCATTGGCTTTCTCCTCAAAGGCTTCGGTGTGCTCATTTATATAGGAAGAAAGTTCTTCTTTTGAGGAGGCGGGACAGGATTGCATGGTTTCCAGGAGAAAGGATTTCAGATCGGTTTTTATCTGCTGATCGCTGGAACTGTTGGAATTGGCCAGAACATGAAAGCGCAGTATCTCAGGGGCAATCCGGCCGGCCAGATCTCTGTCTTTTTGGTATCCCCACACAACAAGGCACAATAGTGCCAGGAGAAAACAGGAAGCGGACATAAGCAGTGTTTTTTGATATTTCATGATTGAGTAACTCCTTTTTGTTTTATACTGGTAATTCTAACCAGATATGTTATAATTAAACCTGCCCTCAGACGGGAACGTGTTTATTTTCCGAGATTGGGGAGATGACATAAGAACAAAAAGGAACAGGGAGGGACAGGCGATGGACAGAAATGCCCCTATCGGGGTTTTTGACTCAGGAGTCGGCGGCTTGACGGTAGCCAGGGAGATCATGCGTCAGATGCCGGAGGAGAGAATTATTTATTTTGGGGATACGGCCAGACTGCCCTACGGGAGCAAATCCCAGGATACGGTTCTGCGGTATTCCCGGCAGATTATCCGGTTTCTCATGACAAAAAAGGTGAAAGCGATTGTGATTGCCTGCAATACTGCCAGCGCATATGCTCTGGAGACCGTGGAGAAAGAGTTTGATATCCCGATTATCGGGGTAATCCGTGCCGGAGCCAGGACAGCGGTTTGTGCCACGCGCAACGGAAAGATTGGCGTAATCGGCACAGAGGGCACCATCAGCAGCGGCATCTATACAGATGTGATGAAACAGATGCGCCCCGGTATTGAGGTGACGGTCAAATCCTGCCCGCTGTTTGTCCCTTTGGTGGAAGAAGGGCTTCTGCACGATACGGTTACGGACGAGATTGCGTCCAGATATTTGTCAGTCCTGAAAGGCCGGTTTATTGACACGCTGGTTTTGGGCTGTACCCACTACCCGCTGCTCCGTTCTACACTGGGGCGGATTATGGGTGATCAGGTAACTCTGGTAAATCCGGCTTATGAGACGGCTGTCGAATTAAAGGCGCTTTTGGGGAAGAAGGAGCTGGCCTGCCAAAACTGCAGTGTACCGGGGGAGGAAAAATACCAGTTTTATGTAAGCGATCTGGCAGAAAAATTTACGGCCTTCGCCACGTCCATTCTGCCCAATGAGGTGAAAGAGACAAGAAAGATTCATGTGGAAGAGTATTGATGAGGGAATGTTATGACCGGGAAAGTATGGATTGACATAGAGGGCACGAGAATTACAGACGGAGAGAGGGAGCCGGTGAAGGAAACCGCTTCCGGAGAGTATTATAAAAGGAATGGGAAGCACTATATAATAGGAAGCAGAGACGGCGGTTTTCTAAAACGCATGAAGCTTGCCGAAAATTCCCTGACCATTATAAGAAATGATGCAGGCAGCCAGATGGTATTTGAGAAAGGGGAAAAGTCCAGAGTCTTTTACGATACTCCCGGGGGAAGCCTGACCCTTGAGATTCGGACACACAGGTTTGGGTGGCGCGAGGGAGAAGATTGTCTGGATATAACGATGGAATATTCCCTGTATCACGGAGATAGCCGTATATCTGACAGCAGCATGAAAGTGAGAATTTATCCGCAACAAGAGCCGTAGTGTTCTATCAAAAATAAAACCCCCGGCCTGTTCTTAAACCGGGGGAAATCATTAATTCTTTTTTGCTGTATCCTTGTCCTTTTTGAATCTGGAAAAAAATCCTTTTTTCTTAGGCGGAGCGGGAACTGCGCCTCCGCGTACGCTTTTCAGCTGGGTTATGTAGATGCCGCTGACTACTACCTTGGCTTCCGTCTTTAGGGGAAGAACGGCAAATACTTTTTCGTCGGCAAGAAGAGTCATAACCTTGGGGCCGACTTTGGCTTTTACAACAGGAACCTTAGCCCACCTTAAGTACTTAGGAGTCTGTTCGTAAACAATCTTGGGGAGATTGGCATCTTTAATCTTCATCTTTTTCTTATCAATAACCAGCATAGTGACGGTCTGTGCGGCAGCTTCCAAAAGATTCTGCTGCTCTACCTGGCGTTTCTCAAGCTTTCGTCCCATAAAATACAGCACAGCCAGGGCTATGACGACGATGACAAGAATGACCAGCAATACATTTAAAATTGTGTTCACCTGGAAATACCTCCGATTTAAGTCTTTTTGGGAATAGATACAGTATAGTATATCATTAATCGGGGAAAAAGGCAACAAAAAGCGGCAAAAAACCGGGGAAAAAGCTTGACACGCCTGGGGCGCTATGATAAGATGGAAAGTGCACTATTGTGGTGACTTGTGCATTTTGGTACGAGTATGCCCAAAATCAGAATGAAAGAAAACAGGGGTGAGACGTCTAATGGAGAAAAGCAGAATGCGTCCTGTGTCAGCAGGGAAAAGCGTTAGAATGAGCTTCTCAAGGCAAAAAGAAGTTCTTGAGATGCCAAATCTGATAGAGATTCAAAAAGACTCCTATCAGTGGTTCCTTGATGAGGGGTTGAAGGAAGTCTTTCGGGACATCTCTCCAATCTCGGATTTTGCAGGCCACTTGAGTTTGGAGTTCGTTGATTTTACATTATGTAAAAATGATATCAAGTATACCATTGAAGAATGCAAAGAGCGCGACGCTACCTACGCGGCACCTTTG
>JAAWLV010000055.1 GCA_022798105.1 Hungatella sp. | reverse complement strand
GATGCACGTAATGGCAGCGAACCAGGCCGCCCATCGCCGGAGGCGATTTGGAATGGCGGACTGGGTTACTGTTTGCTGGGCACCAGTGAACAGTAACAATATAATATTATATTATTTGATGCGGAATATGGAGGGGAAGACTATGAAAGATCCAAACTGCGCATATTGTATGCAGGGAGAACTGGTAGCAAAATTCGGATATCCGGTTTGCGCCGTGGATACAGGCTACGTGTACATATTTAAGGAGCAGAGCAAGCCCGGGCGGGTAATCCTGGCCTACAAAGATCACGTCAGCGAGATGATTGATATCAGTGATGAGGAGCGGAACGCATTTTTTGCCGATGTGGCCAGGGTTGCCAGGGCTGTTCACAGGATATTCAATCCGGACAAGGTGAATTATGGGGCCTACGGAGATACAGGGTGCCATCTGCATATGCATATAGTACCAAAATATAACGGCGGCGACGAGTGGGGAGGAACCTTCCAGATGAATCCGGACAAAACATACCTAACCGATGAAGAGTATGAGGCTATGGCTGAAAAACTGCGGGGAGAGCTGTTATAAAGCAGTAAAAAGTTCGGAAACTACTTGCAAATCAGGAAAAATCATGTAAAATAGGAGTGATATATAAAATGGGGGCCGTTAAGGACCCCATTTTTACAAGACATCTTTGATAATCGGAATGTGAGAATTGAAGTTAGAAAGGTGAATGAGATGATTAGTGCAAACAATGTAACATTGCGGGTAGGCAAGAAGGCATTATTTGAGGATGTAAATATCAAATTTACGGAAGGCAACTGCTACGGATTAATCGGAGCCAACGGAGCCGGAAAGTCTACATTTTTGAAAATTTTGTCAGGACAGCTGGATTCTACAACCGGAGATGTTGTGATCACTCCCGGCCAGCGTCTGTCATTCCTTCAGCAGGATCATTTTAAATATGACGAGTATCCCGTACTGGACACGGTAATCATGGGAAATGCCCGCCTTTATGAGGTGATGAAGGAGAAAGACGCCATTTACATGAAAGAAGATTTCAGCGACGAGGACGGTATCCGGGCGGCGGACCTGGAGGCGGAATTTGCCGAAATGAACGGGTGGGAGGCAGAGTCGGACGCTGCCAATCTGTTAAACGGCCTGGGAGTGGACACGGAATACCACTATACCCAGATGAAAGATCTGGTAGGCTCTTTAAAGGTAAAAGTCCTTCTGGCCCAGGCGCTGTTCGGCAATCCGGACATTCTGCTTCTGGATGAGCCGACCAATCACCTGGATCTGGATGCCATTGCATGGCTGGAGGAATTTTTAATCGGATTTGAGAATACGGTAATCGTGGTTTCCCATGACCGGTATTTCCTCAATAAGGTGTGTACCCATACAGCGGACATTGATTACGGAAAGATCCAGCTGTACGCAGGAAATTATGACTTCTGGTATGAGTCCAGCCAGCTGATGGTGCGCCAGATGAAGGAGGCCAACCGGAAGAAGGAGGAGAAGATCAAAGAACTGCAGGAGTTTATTCAGAGATTCTCCGCCAATGCATCTAAGTCAAAACAGGCGACCTCCAGAAAGAGAGCCCTGGAAAAAATCGAGCTGGACGACATCAAGCCCTCCAGCAGGAAGTATCCCTACATTGATTTCCGCCCCTTCAGGGAGATTGGCAATGAGGTGCTGACTGTGGAAAACCTTTCCAAAACCATTGACGGGGTGAAGGTTCTGGACAATATTTCCTTTATCCTTAACCGGGAAGACAAGGTAGCCCTGGTGGGGCCCAATGAGCATGCAAAGACCATACTCTTTAAGATCCTTGCAGGGGAGATGGAGCCGGATGAGGGAAGCTACAAATGGGGCCTTACCACCGCCCAGTCGTATTTCCCCAAAGACAACTCGGCGGAGTTTCAGAATGACGATACGATTGTGGACTGGCTGACCCAGTATTCCCCGGAGAAGGACGCCACCTACGTCCGCGGATTTTTAGGACGCATGCTGTTTGCCGGCGAGGACGGGGTGAAGAAGGTTAAGGTGCTCTCCGGCGGAGAGAAGGTGCGCTGCATGCTGTCAAAGCTTATGATTTCCGGCGCCAATGTACTGATGCTGGACGAGCCTACGGATCATCTGGATATGGAGGCCATCACGGCTTTAAACAACGGCCTGATGAAATTTCCGGGGGTGCTGATTTTCTCTTCCCGGGATCATCAGATTGTACAGACCACGGCCAACCGTATTATGGAGATTGTAGGAGGCCAGTTGATTGACAAGATAACAACCTACGACGAATATCTGGAAAGCGACGAGATGGCCCGCAAGAGACAGGTATTTACCATTGCGGTGAAGGAAGAGGACGGATTGGAAGAGTAAAGTAAAACCAGGGGCGGAGACCATGTTTAACATGATTTCCGCCCCGGTATATTTTTACAGTGTTATGCCCGTTTCCTTCAGGTAAGCTTTGGCGTCCTTAAAGAAACTTCCCACAATCAGCAGGATAATAACTCCAATCGGAAAGGCCGCGATAATGGAAACAGACTGCAGATTGGCCATGGAGCTGTCGGAAAAGATCAGTGCAATGGGCAGAAGCATAAGAAGCACGGCCCAGAACAGCCTTATATTTTTGTGAGGCTCTGCTTCCGGAGGAAGTTCTTTGTAAGAGTAGGTGGAAGCCACCATCGTCAGAGCGTCAAAGGAGGTAGCGTAAAAGGCGATCATGGCAACAACCAGAAGGATAAGCCCGGCTTTTGGCAGAGGGAGGGTTTCCATAACCGCCATAATTACCCCGTAGAGATCGCCGGTTCGGGCATACAGCCCCATCAGATCCAGACGGCCGGTTACCTGGAGACCAAGGCCGTGGTTGCCCAGGATGATAAAGGAAATAAAAGTTCCTGAAAGGCCGTAAAAATAACCGCCCAGTATGGTCTGCCGGATTGTCCGCCCCTTGCTGATGGTTCCGATGAAAAACGGCGTCGCCACGCACCACACCATCCAGTAGGCCCAGTAGAAGATGGTCCAGTTCTGGGGAAAGGAGGATGTGCGGAGGGAATCGGTCCAGGTGGACAGGGCAATAAAATTCTGGGCAAGGTTTCCAATGGCAGTGATACCGGTTTCGATGATATAGCGCCCCTGAGCTCCGCCGGCAAATACATAGATCAGAAGGGCGAAGAAGAGATAGGAGCAGGAAGCCGCCAGTTTTGCCACACCCTTCATACCGAAATATACGGTGACGGTGTAGGTAAAGCAGATGATCAGCAAAATCGCGATGGTCAGCAGGTGGCTCTGCTTTAAGCCCATCACCTGGCTGACGGCGCTGGAGAGAAGCGGGGTGGCCAGGGAAAAAGTGGTGGCTGTCCCTGCCAGCAGCGCAAATACGGCGGTAAGGTCAATCAGTTTGCCGGGCAGCCGGTCTACGCCGTCACCCAAAAGGGGGCGGCAGGCCTCCGAATATTTCTGTTTATTCCGCCTGCGCACATGAAGCATAAAACCAAAGGCGGCGGCCAGAACCATATAGAAGCTCCAGGGAATGGGGCCCCAGTGAAAAAGAGGGTAGGCAGATGCCCAGTCCTGCATTTGACCCATCTGTGAGATGCGCGGTTCTCCTGCATACAGAATCCACTCACAGAGAGAATAAAACAGGATGTCTGCGGCCAGCCCGGCGGTAAACATCATCGAACCCCACTGGAACGAAGTGTACTGAGGCTTTTCGCCGGCGCCCAGACGAATGGTGCCGTAACGGGAAAACGCAATATACAAAGAACACAAAAAGATCCCCAGTCCCATGAGAAGATAGCAGCTTCCCAGTTCATCCCCCAGAAAATACCGGATAGATGACAGAACTCTGCCGGAGGCTTCAGGGGCTGCAAAAAACAGGACGCACAAAAAGACGATGCTGATAAACGGGATTACCGTGGTTATCCAGTCCAGCTGCTTAGCAGTTTCATGGGCGGAAGCAGATTTACCATTCATATTATGACCTCCGATGTTCAAAAATTATTAAAATTAAAATATATTGAACATATTACCACGGTTCGCCGGAATTAGCAAGAGAAAAATATGAAGATTTTCTGACTTTTTGTAAAAACCCCTGTAAAAAAAAACGGTTTTCTTATATAATACAGAAGATTGAGAGAAGGAGGAACATTTTAACATGAAGCGGTGGATTTTATTAATGGCAAGCTTTTGTTTATTATTGTGCGGCTGCACAAAAAGCAATATTGTTTACGGCAACCAGAACGGTGACAGCGATTTACCCGCGCCTGTAGACGGGATTGTGTGGGAACAGGTTTGGGAGGATTTCGATTCGATTTATGCGGATACCTATACGTATCCTTTTGCCGAGACGGTAAACGGAGGCGTATATCCGGAAGAGAATATGGTGAAATTCTATCTGCTTCTGAATGAGGAGATTTCTGCCCAGGACGCGGCAGACTATGCCACGGAGGTAATCAAGGGATTTAATGATCTGATTGCCATACAAAACAGCGATTATGCCCGTTCAAGCGAAGATTCCTACGGCGGATACGTAAGCCAGTTCGGTATCTACGTGATGGTGGGAGCGGACTCCACAAAAGTGGACAAGGACAGCTGGATCCTGGAGGATACGATTCCGGCAGGAGAGTATCGGCCTGTCAGCCCGGGGACAACACAAGAGTAGTTTGATTAAAACAGCCTGGAGCGGTAAGCAAATCCGCACCCAGGCTGTTTTATTTGCGGTATATGTTATTAATCCACCGGAAGGCCGCTGTGGTAAGAATAATTGCCCAGTTCACCTATAAGGGAAGATATCCCCGATTCCGCGGTTGAGGAGATGCTGACAATGGCATGATTCAGCATATAGTAGATGGTCCGGCATTTTGCCAGGCACTGGCGGAACAGCTCGGGAAAAGAGGCAGTGGAAGCCATCTGCCTGTTCCAGGGGTTGCACCACACTTCATGGTCAAGATTCAGGCTCCATCTGGGGTTGGCCACCTGGTCGGTTACCAGCTTGCGTGAAGCCATAGGGGTTTTGAAAAAAATGGATTCAAAAAACTCGATGCTGCTGCGCTTTTTGCCGGAAGGGTCCGACAGGGTGCGGCACCCGAACCGCAGGGCAAGGATGGATCGGTGAACCATCCGGGGAGATACCTGAAAATTGTTTTTATAGGAGAGAGGGTAATAAGCATCATTGATGCATTTGGAAAGCAGCCGGGAGATAAACTGCGTCTCCTGGCCGTTAAGGCATATGGTGGCCGCCTGATTAAATTCAGACGGTTTTTTCTTTTTATATTTACGCAGAAGCAAAGCATCAATATCATTTTCCAGCTCCGCATGGAGGCCGTGATGCTGGCTGCTTGGGTTGGTTATATCGTATTGGATCCGGCCGTACACATAGGGGTGGCAGATGGAATCGCCGATGTAGTGGCACAAATAGCCGCAGAAATAAGCCAGCGCCTGTTCGCGCTGCTGTTTGGACTGGATTTTGGATACTTCTTTTAAGTAGACGTCAAAAAACAGGCTGACCTTATGTTCATGCATGTAGGATCCCACGTTGCGGTAATCCCGGTGTCTGAGAATGGGAATATTGTAAAAAAACATATCCGGCCCCTGAAGTCCCAGCTGATAGAGCCAGCGGTATTTGGAAATAATGTGTTTTAAGGGATTAGAAGGCAGGTCATTATAAGCCTTCATTCCTAAAATATAGTGAGTGGTAAATCCAGGCATATGGTACCTCCAACTTTTTTTGATGCCCCGTCAGCTTACTGCGGGGTGTTTCTGCTTGTGCAGACAGAACCTCTGACGACTGCATGCAAACACAGTATATCATGTTTTTTAGGGCGGTGAAAGAGGCTGGTTAAAAAAGGTTTTCGATTTATTTGGAATACATTCTGTCTTCGGGGAATACATGATAAAAAAGCGACCGGAGCAGTGTATGATTCATCGGATTCACGGATTGGTCTGGGGGCCTGTGCTCCTGGGGATTCTTCTTCTGGCAGGGTGCGTTCTCACCATAGATTCTGAGGGCTTTCAGTTCATGGGCTTTAAAACATGGTGGAGCGCTACGGCAGGCAGCCTGCTGCGCAGGGAGGGAAGGGACAGGGGGGAGGGAAACGGCGATTCCATCAATAAGATTCAGTCCGCCTGCACCGCCCTGGCAGCCACCATCGGCACCGGCAATATCGTGGGGGTGGCGTCGGCCCTTACGGCGGGAGGGCCCGGGGCCATCTTCTGGATGTGGGTGTCAGCGGCCATCGGCATGATGACCGCCTACGGGGAGACGTGCCTTGGGATTCTCTACCGTTACCGGGACGGCAGGGGAAAATGGATATGCGGCCCCATGGTCTACCTCTTAAGAGGCCTGGGCAGTCCGTTCTTAAGTCTTACATACGGAATCCTGTGTCTTTTAGCTTCCCTGGGCATGGGAAGCATGGTTCAGTCCAACGCCGCCGCCCAGACGGTGTGCTATCTCACAGGGGCGAAGCCTGTTGTCTGCGGGGCCATCATCACAGGGCTTGCGGTCTTTGTGGCCTGGGGCGGAACCATGCGGGTGGCCAATGTGGCGGAGCGGCTGGTTCCCGTTTCCGCGGCGGTGTACATGGTGTTTTCCGCGGCAGTGCTCATAAAATTCCACCACCGGATTCTCCCGTCACTGGGGGAGATATTCTCCTGCGCCCTGGTTCCCAGGTCCTTTCTGGGGGGTGTGGGAGGGTATGGGATAGCCAGAGGGTTCCGCTACGGGATAGCCAGAGGCGTTTTCTCCAATGAGGCCGGCCTTGGAAGCCTGGCCGGCCTTCACGGTGCCACCGACGGGACGACTCCCCAGGAGCAGGGCATGTGGGCCATGTTTGAGGTGTTTTTTGACACGATGGTCATCTGCACCATGACGGCCCTGGTGATTTTGTGCGTGGCCGGAGGTAGCCAGGGGCTTGCCAGAGGCAGCTACGACGGGGCGGTGCTGACGGCCCGCTGCTTTGAGGCGGCATTGGGGGCTGCCGGGCAGTATCTGGTGTCCGGCTCCATGGTGGTGTTTGCCTTTGCCACCATGATTGCCTGGTACTATCTGGGGAAGCAGACCCTGGAAGGGGTCATGGCCCAGGCGGGACAGTGGATACACATATCGGAGGCAGGCGCAGAGAAGATTCGAACCCTCTATCTGATTCTGTACGGATACGCCATATTCCTGGGGTGCGTCAGCAGCCTGACGGCGGTCTGGGAGCTGTCGGATATCTGGAACGGGCTTATGGCTTTTCCCAATATCCTGGCTCTGTTGGTTTTGCGGAAGAAAATCCCGTATCCGGATAAACGGATGGGGTGAATAAGTGCGGATACGAAAGGGAAAGGGGATACAGACAGCAAAATGCCGATATCGTCGTACAGACGGTACCGGCAATTTTTTAAGGGATAAAAGGGAGGAGAGCTGATAAATTGCTTTATCAGCTCGAGTATTATGAAAAAAATCTTATAAGCACTTGTGCATTGGCTTACAGCAGTTGTTCTGCTGATGGTTATAGTATAGGCGGCAATCATGAAGAAATCATGATATGTCTGTAAAAGGTTTTTGAATGATTTTTGAACAAAGTATGAACGCCCGCCTAACGGCATTTCAGGACGTTTTCATAGAACGCCTTCATCTGCTTTTCCGTGTCAAAGACGGCCACATACATCTGGTTGCCCATGGCGTCCGACAGGACGTCGGGGATGCGGCCCACCATCTTCATGTGTTCCCCGTAGGTTTTCATAATGTCCTCATGGCTCATGACAAAGTCTTTTCCGTCCCGCAGCCCTGCGAAGGCGCAGAAGGCGTGCTTGCCCACAGGCACGGTGGAGTGTCCGAAGGCGACCATATCAGCCCAGATTTTGTACACGTTGGTGCTGTGGGCAAAATTAATCATGTCCGGGGTGAAGCCGCCGCAGGGGCGCATGTTTACCTCCAGGGCGATGACGTCCCCCTTTTTGCCCAGGCCTTTGTGGTCCTTCAGAAGGCGGAAAAATTCGAAATGAACGAAACGGCTTTTTACGCCGAAGCTTTTGACCGTGGCCCGGCCGGCCTTTTTCACATCCGGCTTTAAGGACTTTACGATATAGTAGATGGAGTTGTCCGCATTGTTCACAATATCCATGATGGAGTTGGGCGTTACGTTGCCGGTCTCAAAAACAGGTTCCCCGTTGGAGTCAATGACGGCGTCATAGGAATTGACCTCCGCATCCACAAATTCCTCCATAATGTAGGGGATGTGGGGCAGCTTCTGGTCAAAGAACTGTTTCAGTTCCTCCTCATCGGACAGCTTGTAGGTGTGGGAGGCTCCCACGCCGTTGTCCGGTTTGGCGATGACAGGATAGCCCACTTTTTTTATAAACTCCAGACAGCCCTCCAGGGTGTCCACCAGGTGGTGGCGGGCCACCGGGATGCCTGCCTTAATGTAGTACTCCTTCATCTTGGACTTGTACTTGATGCGGGGGATGTCATCCGCCTGGAAGCCGCTTGTGATGTTGAAATCGGTTCTCAGTTTTGCATCCCGCTCCAGCCAGTACTCATTGTTGGACTCCAGCCACTGGATACGGCCGTATTTGAAGCTGAAAAATGCCACGGCCCGGTACACTTCGTCCTCATTTTCCAGGCTGCTGACTTTGTAGTATTCGGTCAGGCTGCCCTTTAGGTCGTCGGTCAGTTCATCGTAGGGCTGGTCGCCGATGCCAAGCACGTTCATGCCGTTGTTTTTCAGCTCCCGGCAGAACTGCCAGTAGTTGGTGGGGAAATTGGGTGAGATAAAGATACAGTTTTTCATAATACTTCCTCCCTTTGCTTTTGTTTAAAACAGCCGTTTGCTGTCGTGGGACCTTATTTCAGGTTTTATATTGCAGCCGGTCCGGATGAGGGGTGTCAAAAGAAGCGGCGCCGGGCATCGGGTGCTATTCCAGCAGATAAGGAACAAAATACGCCACCTGCTTGTACCACCATGGCCAGTCATGGGCACAGTCGTAGCCCCAGTAATCCACCCACAGGTGAATGCCCTTGCTCTTTAAAATCCCGTCCAGCTGTCTGGTGGAACCGGGGATTTCCCATGGACCTTGGCCCACACAGATAATGGCTTTTTTCTTGTTGTAAAGCTCAATATAGGGGTGGTCCAGGGGCATGTTGGGAAGAAAATGCACCGGGGAATTTTCATACACCTGCCCGTTCATAAACCCGTCGAAGCCGTAGTCCGCAGTGTAGATGCCGCTGAGGGCAAGCAGGCCGTCGAACAGGTCCGGGCGGCGGAAAAACAGAGTGGCGGCGTGGGTGGCGCCCAGGCTGCAGCCGAAGGGAATGACGCCGGGATAGCCGTCCCACCCGTTGCGCTCATTGACCATGGCCCGGATGAAGGGGACCATCTCATCGGTGATGTAGCGGACCCACTGCTCATGGCGCCAGATGCGCCAGGTCGGGTCACCGGATTTGTTGGACCAGGTCTCCTTGTCGATGGTGTCAATGGAAAATACCATCACCTGACCCGATTCTATCCAGGGGGACCACGCATCGGTCATGCGGTAATTTTCAAAGTCAAAGAACCGGCCGTCCTGGCAGGGAATGAACAGCACCGGCTGTCCGGCGTGACCGTAGACTTTGCATTCCATGTCCCGCTCCAGGGCAGGGCTGTAATGTTTAAAATATTGTATTTCCATAATGCCTCCTTATTGATTCACGGTTTCTGCACTTTTGGCCTTTTTATGGGGTTCATACATAAGGGTTTCCATAAAGAAGGGGATTTGCCGTTCCCAGCTGGCTTCGCAGTGGTCCCCGCCGGGGACGATGCGGCAGTTCAGGTAAATCTGCCGTTCCAGGAGAAGGGCGGCAATCTGCCCGAAGCTCTGGAGCATGTTTTTGTGGTTGCAGATTTCCCTGGAGCCGTAATCCATGTACAGGGTAGTGTCGGGCCGCAGCCTGGCATTGCGAATCAGGTTGGAGAGCCTGGCCGGGTCTACCCACAGGGACGGGGACAGGGCGGCTGCCCTGGAAAAATACCGGTTGTACTCCAAAAGGGCATAGATGCTCATCAGGCCTCCCATGGAGCTGCCGGCGATAAAGGTGTGCTCTCTGTCAGGGATGGTGCGGATATTGGCGTCAATATCCGGTTTGAATTTGCGGACCATCCATTCCATGGTTATCTTTCCCCAGCCGGGAATCTGGCCGAACTTGGGGTCCCGGAACGCGAAGGGGGAGTACTCTTTCAGCCGCCCGTGGTCCGGGCTGTGGTTGCACTCCACCGCGGCGATGATTAAAGGGGCGCGGGTTTCCTCCATGAATTCCTTCATGCCCCAGCTTTTTCCGTATGTAGCGTCGGAATCAAAAAATACGTTGTGACCGTCAAACATATAAAGAACAGGATAGCGGGCATCCGGGTCGTCATCATAGTAATCCGGAAGATACAGGTATGCCCGCCGGGTCTGGGCGCCTGTCAGCTCCGGAATGGTAATATCCCATTTCTCTACCATAACTGCTGTCTCCATTCCATGTTATATATAAGAATACGTTGATAAATATAGCACAAGGGGTGAGAAATAGCAAGACTTGATTGGTTTAATGATGTATTAGTTTAAAGTGAGAAGGTGAGGAAAGGGAAACAGATACATGATATGAGAAGTGATAAAGACATGTGGAAGTACATTTGGCAGGCTTGACGCCGTAAGGCGGTGTTTGTAAAATAGCAGTATCAAATAATGGGAGAGGTCTGTCTATATGAGCATGAGCAGAGAAAAAGAGATTTATGAAGGTCGTCTGAACAAACATATTGATGAGCTGAAGTGGCTGTATATGGAGCTTTATGACGCTCCGGATATGTTTGAGGAGCTTTGCGGCAATATGAGCAAAGTCTATAAAGAGAGAAAGAAATCGCTGAAAGAACTGGATTTGAAGAGGGAGGCTGACCCGGAGTGGTTTAAGGGCAATGATATGCTGGGCATGATGATGTACACAGGGCTGTTCGGGGGCACCCTGAAAGGGGTGGAGAAGCACCTGGATTACCTGCAGTCCTGCGGGGTCAACTATGTGCACCTGATGCCCCTGATGGAGTCCCCCAAGGACCGGTCCGACGGCGGGTATGCGGTGGCGGATTTCAGGAAGGTGCAGCCGGAGCTGGGATGCGTGGATGATTTGGAGCATCTGGCCGACAGCTGCCACAGGCAGAACATGAGCCTCTGCCTGGATTTCGTCATGAACCACACGTCGGAGGACCATGAGTGGGCCAAACGGGCCAGGGCAGGGGAGAAGGAGTACCAGGACCGGTATTTCTTCTATGACACCTGGGACATTCCGGCAGAGTATGAGAAGACGGTTCCCCAGGTATTTCCCACCACGGCGCCGGGGAATTTTACGTGGCTGGAGGACTGCAGGAAACATGTGCTGACTACCTTCTATCCCTACCAGTGGGATTTGGATTACAGGAATCCGGCGGTGTTCAATGAGATGATGTACAACTTCCTGTTCTTTGCCAATCTGGGCGTGGATGTAATCCGCATTGACGCGGTGCCCTATATCTGGAAGGAGCTGGGAACCAGCTGCCGGAACCTTCCCAAGGTACATACCATTGTCCGCATGATGCGGATGATTGGGGAGATTGTGTGTCCGGGCATCCTGCTTTTAGGTGAGGTGGTGATGGAGCCGGCCAAGGTAGCCCCCTATTTTGGAACCGTGGAGAAACCGGAGTGCCACATGCTGTACAATGTTACCACCATGGCGACTATCTGGCACACGGTTGCGGTGCAGGATATCAGGCTTTTGAGGAAGCAGCTGGACAGCGTGTACGGCCTTCCCAAGTCCTACACCTTCCTCAATTATCTGCGGTGCCATGACGATATCGGCTGGGGGCTGGACTATGACCAGCTGGAGAAGTGGGATATGTTCCAGGCTTCCCACAAAAGGTATCTCAATGATTTCTATCTTGGAAAGACCTGGGAGAGCTTCAGCAGAGGGGAGCTTTACAATGACGACCCGGTGACCCAGGACGCCCGGTTCTGCGGGACCACCGCGTCCATGTGCGGGGTGGAGACGGCTCTGGAGAGCGGGGATGAGAATGCCCTGGAGCAGGCGCTGCGCCTGGATTTGATGCTTCACGCCTTTATGCTTATGCAGGCCGGGATTCCGGTAATTTACAGCGGCGATGAGATTGGGCAGCTCAATGATTATTCCTATAAAAATGAGCCGGAGAAGGCCGTGGACTCCCGGTATGTTCACCGTTCCTCCTTCCGGTGGGATTTGGCAAAACATGCCCATAAGCCCGGTACGGTTCAGGGCAGGATTTTTGAGGGGCTTCGGAAGCTGGAGACCATCCGCGGGGACCATGAGGCGTTTACCGCAGAAGCTCACGCAGAGACCATCGGTTGGGAAGATGTGTCTGTGCTGGGGATTATGCGGACGGGAAAGACGGAGCGGATTACGGGAATATATAATTTTAGCAGGAGTGAGAAAACCGTGTCCTGGATTGGCGGAGGCAAGGACTTGCTGACCGGAGAGGACGGGGCGGAAAGCGGATATGTCGTGCTGAAGCCCTATGGATTTATCTGGCTTCGGGAAGAGCTGTAAATCAAATACCAGATAAAGGTATGGGATTAAGCCCGTTGTCAGGAATATTATTTTTCTCCCTATCCACAATAAAGCCATAGATAAGGATAACCGTTGTTTTGGCAGGCATGTACTCTCAGAATCTCTCTTGCACCTGCCTTTGTGGCTGATTTTCCGCCATATGCACATAAATTTAATCAACGTACGTTCCACGTACGCCTCATAAATTTATGTACATCTGACAAAAAATCACCTCACAAAATCAGGCACAAAGAGACTCCGAGAGTACATAGGCATGATAGGGTGGTGTGGATGCGGGAGAACAGAAAGTTTAGAAAATGCGTGAAGATTCTGGGAGTCACGGCGGCAGTGTACGGGGTGTTCCGTTTTCTGCTGCCTCTGGTGGCTCCCTTTGTGTTTGCATGGCTGACGGCGCTGATGTTAAAGCCGCTGGCTTACAGGCTGTCAGGGGCGGTCCGGATTCCGTGGCGGGGGCGGTCTGTGGGGCTTCCTGTGGGGGCGGCAGGACTTTTGGAGCTGGCGGTTCTTTTGGGAGTCGGAGGGGCGCTGCTTTATGCCGGCGGGCGGCGTCTGTGCCAGCAGGCGGTTATGCTGGCGCAGCGGTTCCCCTGGTGGGTGGAACAGCTGGATAAGTATCTCACCGCAGGCTGCCGCCAGGTGGAAGGAGCCCTGTCTCTTAAGCCGGATACCATGGTCTGCGCGGCCAGGGACATGATACGGAGCCTGGCGGGGACGGTGAAGCACGGGGTCATGCCCTACGTTATGGGCAATTCGGTGGCCATTGCCAGGGTCTGCGTGTGGTGCTGCGTGATTGGGGTGCTGTATATAATCGGTGTGATGCTGTTTCTCCAGGAGATGGACGGGTGGAGGGAACGGATGGAGGAGTCCGTTTATCAGGAGGAATTTGCAAGGATAAAAAAATTGCTGTGCATCGTGGCCAATGCCTATCTGCGCACCCAGGGAATCATCATGCTGCTGACTACGGCGGTGTGCGTGGCCGGGTTCTTCTTCATGGGCAATTCCTACTATATTCTGGCCGGGGTGGGAATCGGGATTCTGGATGCCCTGCCGGTGTTCGGAACCGGGACGGTCCTGATTCCGTGGGCAGTTTTGTGCTTTTTGAGGGGACAGTGGGGAAAGGGGGCCATGGTCCTTGGAATCTACCTGGTGTGCTATTTTTTGAGAGAGATTCTGGAGGCCAGGCTTATGGGGAGCCGGGTGGGGCTTACACCTTTGGAGACACTGGCGTCCATGTATGTGGGGCTGCAGGTATTCGGTGTCTTCGGGTTCCTTCTGGGGCCTTTGGGGCTGCTGCTTGTGAAGGAATTTGCCCTGGAATAGGTGAGAATTAAGAATCCAATTTACGCATTTCCCTTTATTTTAGCGCCGGTTTCTGGTAATATAAAAGCCGGAGCCATTAAAAAATAAAAGGGGAAGGATGGGCAGATATGGCAGATTTGAAAAAATGTCTCTGTATTGATGTGGGGGGTACCGCTATTAAGTACGGACTGATTGACTCTGAGGTTAATCTGACGGACAAAGGGGAGGTTCCCACGCCCTACGACGGTGTGGAGGCTTATCTGGATGTGCTGGAACGGCTTTACAGGGGTGTGGCGGACAAGGTTCAGGGAATCGCCATGTCGGTTCCGGGGGTTATTGACAGTGAGAACGGCATCTGTGTCAGCGGCGGAAATCTGCGGTTCATTGAGAATTTTGACCTGGCCGGGGAATTGGGCAGGCGGGTTAAGGTTCCGGTGACGGTCATGAACGACGCCAAGAGCGCGGCTATGGCTGAGGCCAGATGGGGAGCCCTGGCAGACTGCCGGGACGGCGTGGTTATTGTCCTTGGCACGGGTATCGGCGGCGCCCTGATTAAGGACGGAAGGGTTCATTTCGGCAAGAACTTTGCCGCCGGAGAATTCAGCTTTATTACCATGGGGGAGAGTATGGACTGCGGGGATAACACCTGGGCAGGTCAGGCGGGAAATCCCAGGCTCCGCAGGCTGGTGGCCGGCGCCAAAGGAATTGAGGACCCGGAGAGCATCACAGGCTTTGACGTATTTCGGTGGGCCGGTGAGGGGGACCCTCTGGTGCTTATGGCGCTGGAGCAGTTTACCAGAGGGATTGCCCATATGATTATCAATCTGCAGGTGATTTACGACCCGGACAGGTTTGTCATCGGCGGCGGCATCAGCAGACAGCCTCTTTTGCTGGAGTACATCCAGAAGAACCTGGATTATTTCTACTGTCAGTTTAAGTGGCCGGGGGAAAAAGCGGATGTGACCACCTGCAAGTACTTTAACGACGCCAACCTGATAGGGGCTTACAGCTATTTCCTCAGCAGATTTGGGGAGTAGATGGGCGGCAGGTCTTGACAATCCTCCCGATTTGGCGTAGAATCACCATAAATCAGATGATTTATCAGCGATGAAAAGGACTATTAAGCCGACATACATCTCAGAGAGGGAGTCCCTGGCTGAAAGACCCCCATGTCCCTGGAAGCCCAACCCGCCTTGGAGCCCCCTGTGAAAACAGGGCGTAATTCCGGCGTTAGCGGAAAAGAAAGAGAACTGTCCCGTATCCTTTTTGCGGAAGGCAGTTAATTAGGGTGGTACCGCCGGATATTCGGTCATCCGGTCCCTTGTCACAATCTGGCAGGGACCGGGTGGCGTTTTTTGTTTTACAGGGAAATACGGAACAACAGGCATTTGCCTGACCCGAATCAAAAAGAGAGGAGCAATTACTTATGGCAAACGACAAGAAGATGGTGGAAGCCATCACATCCATGGACGTGGATTTCGCCCAGTGGTACACGGATGTGGTAAAGAAAGCAGAACTGTGCGACTATGCGAGCGTAAAGGGGTGCATGGTCATCAAACCGGCCGGGTACGCTATCTGGGAAAATATCCAGAAAGAGCTGGACAGACGGTTTAAGGAGACAGGAGTGGAGAACGTATATATGCCCATGTTCATTCCCGAAGGGCTTCTTGAGAAGGAGAAGGACCATGTGGAGGGTTTTGCACCGGAGGTGGCGTGGGTGACCCACGGCGGCCTGGAACCGCTTCAGGAGAGAATGTGCGTAAGGCCCACGTCGGAAACGCTGTTCTGTGATTTTTATGCGAAAGACATCCACTCCTACAGAGACCTGCCCAGACTGTACAATCAGTGGTGTTCCGTGGTGCGGTGGGAGAAAACCACAAGGCCGTTCCTACGCTCCAGGGAATTTCTGTGGCAGGAGGGGCACACCGCTCACGCCACGGCCCAGGAGGCCCAGGAGAGAACGGAGCAGATGCTCAATGTGTACGCGGACTTCTGCGAGGAGGTGCTGGCCATCCCGGTGATTCGGGGCCGCAAGACGGACAAGGAGAAATTTGCCGGGGCGGAGGCTACTTACACCATTGAGGCCCTGATGCACGACGGGAAGGCTCTGCAGAGCGGAACCAGCCACAACTTCGGGGACGGGTTCGCGAAAGCCTTTGACATCCAGTTTGCGGACAAGGACAATACATTAAAATATGTCCACCAGACTTCCTGGGGAATGACCACCCGCATGATTGGAGCCATTATCATGGTACACGGCGACGACAACGGACTGCAGCTGCCGCCCAGAATCGCGCCGGTACAGGTTATGGTGGTGCCGGTTCAGCAGAAGAAGGAGGGGGTTCTTGACAAGGCATTTGAGCTTAAGAGCCGCCTGACAGATTCCGGCTTCCGGGTGAAGGTGGACGACACGGACAAGAGTCCGGGATGGAAGTTCAGCGAGTGCGAGATGAGAGGGATTCCCCTTCGGGTGGAGATCGGCCCCAAAGATATGGAGAAAAACCAGGCCGTGCTGGTGCGCCGGGATACCCACGAGAAGATTACGGTCTTCCTGGAAGAACTGGAGACCAGGGTGGGAGAACTGCTGGATACCATCCAGAAGGATATGCTGGTGCGGGCCAGAGACCACAGGGACGCCCACACCTACGAGGCCGTGGACTACGACGGCTTTGTAAAGACCATCAACGAAAAACCAGGCTTTGTGAAAGCCATGTGGTGCGGATGCCGGGAGTGCGAGGATAAAATCAAGGAGGACACAGGCGCCACGTCCCGGTGCATGCCCTTTAAGCAGGAACAGCTGTCGGATACATGCGTCTGCTGCGGGAAGCCGGCGGCGAAGATGGT
>JAAWLV010000054.1 GCA_022798105.1 Hungatella sp. | reverse complement strand
CACAACCTCATACCCGCCTCCCCGCAGCCCTCGAAGAGTCAAATCCGCCTCCACACAGCGTCCAAGGCACAATCTGGCATTGTAAAGGTCGCTGCTGTCCACAAACCTCACGGCCTCCTCATACTCGGTCCCGCTGGCCGCCTTCCGGGCGATAAGCCGCTCCCGCAGCATGTCCAGATCCGCCGTAATTCGAATCGTATAATCCGCATACTGCCCAAGCTCCCGCCACCCGTCCTCATCCAGCAGCAGATAATTCCCCTCAAGCAGCACAATCCGGCCCTTCACGCAAATCTTCCCCTCCACGGGATTGTGGATTAACCGGTCATACTCCGGCCACGGGCACTCCTCCCCCGCGGCCACCCTCCCAATCCGCTCCCTCAGAAGCTCCAGGTCAAAGGTAACCGGAGCCCCCTTAATCTTAACCATCTCCACTTCCCTGCCGTCCCGCACCGCCCGGTGGCTCATAAGATACTCCTGCCTCCGGTGAAACCCGTCCATCCCGATAACCGTAATGGGCGTCATCCCCGGCACAGACCGGGACAGAGACTCCAGAAAACTGGCCAGGGTACTCTTCCCCGCCCCGGGAGGCGCCGCCATCATCACAAGGATGCGGCGCCCCTTTTCCCGCTTAAGACTCTCAAGCCTCCGAAGCAGAGGCAGAAAAATATCCCGGACATCCTCATCCCGGTAAACCGCATCCACCATGAGCCCGTTGATTCTCACCGAATACTCCATAAATCCTCCTAAACCACGTTGACCTGCTTCCCGTCCAGCCAGGAATACAGATTCTCAAACACAATCTCCGCCCTCTGCTCCATGGACTCTGCTGAGGCAAATGCAATGTGGGGCGTTACGATGGTGTTGGGACAATGAAGCAGCGGATGGTCCGCCGTAATAGGCGGCTCCGTCTCAAATACATCGCAGGCAGCCCCCGCAATAAGGCCTTCATTCAGGGCGCGGGCCAGGGCCTTCGTGTCCACTACCGCCCCTCTGGCCGTATTGATGAGAACCGCGCTCCTCTTCATAAGCCCCAGCTGGGCCTCCCCAATCATGCCCCTGGTATCCTCCGTCAGGGGACAGTGAAGAGACACGATATCCGCCTCCCTCAAAAGCTCCTCCAAAGACACCTGCCGGTCAATGGCGCTGTGGGACACCGCGCTCCTGCTGAAGGCAATCACGCCGCACCCGAAAGCCCTGCAAAGTTCTGCCACCCGCTTCCCGATAGCCCCCGCGCCCACGATTCCCACGGTCTTCCCATGGAGGAGATTTCCTATGAGGCCATCCTTTGTCCCGCCGTTCCGGCACCGCCTTTGGGTCTCCTCCACATTCCGCAGAAGCTGAATCATAAAGCCGATGCACAGCTCCGCCACGGCCTGGGTGGCATAGCCCGAAGCATTGCTCACACCAATCCCCCGCAGTTTCGCCTCCGCCACCGGAATATGGTCAACCCCCGTAAATGCCACGTCAATCAATTTCAAAGACCCGGCCGCCTCCAGAACCGACAAGGCAAGCGGCATATTGGCCAGCATCACCACATCCGCGTCCCGGCACCTGTTTGCCTGAACTTTGGGGTCCGTATTCTTTTCAAAGGCAGTAAACGTATGGCCCATAGCCTCCAGCCTTCGGGCATGCCTCTCCATAACCTCATCGGAAACCCCCAATCCCTCCAGCAACACAATCTTCATGATTCCAAACCCTCCTCTTCCCAGAAAAGCAGCCGATTCCTCTTAGCCGCATAATACAAAATTCCCGTCACATCCGCCAGAAACCATCCGATAGGCACAGACCACCAGATACCGCACACTCCAAAAGCCGGAATCGCAGACAGCGCGTAAGCCAGCGCCACTCTGGTCCCCAGGGAAATCACCGTCAGAACCACGCTCATCCCCGGCCTTCCCAGCGCCCGGTACAGCCCGTACAAAAGAAACAGACACCCAATCCCGCAGTAAAAAGCCCCCTCAATCCGCAGATACCGGACGCCCTCCAGAATCGTTTCCGTCTCCCCCGCCTCAATAAACATCGCCATCAGCGGCCCGGCAAACACCCACACCAGCCCGGACACCACCACACAGAAGCCCATGGACGCCCCAATGGCCCCTTTAAGCCCCGCCCGAATCCGGTCCGCCTTCCTGGCCCCGTAATTCTGGGCAATAAACGTGGAGAACGCATTTCCAAAATCCTGCACCGGCATGTAGGCGAACGCGTCAATCTTCACCGCGGCCGCAAACGCCGCCATCACCGTGGGCCCAAAGCTGTTCACCAGCCCCTGAACCATGAGAATCCCCAGATTCATCACCGACTGCTGGACACAGGTGAGGGCGGAAAACCCGCCAATCTCCTTCACGCAGCTCCACCGCACCGGTTTTCTCCCGTAAACCGCCCGAAGTCTTGGACACCGTATCACCCCATAGACGCCGATGCCCACTCCTGAAACATACTGAGCTATGACCGTAGCCTCCGCCGCGCCTGCCACCCCCCGCTTTAACCCCAGCACAAACCACAAATCCAGGATAATATTCAGGGCCGCGGACACAGCCAGAAACACAAGCGGCACCACCGAATTGCCCACCGCCCGCAGATAGGATGCAGCATAATTATACAGAAACGTGGCCATAATCCCGCCGAAAATAATCTGCAGATACGCCCGCATATCCCCCCAGACCTCTCCGGGCACCCGCAAAAACACCCGGATAAAGTCCAGACAGGCAAACGCCAGGACATTGAGCAAAACCGCCCCTGCCCCGATAAGGAGAAAAGAAGCCCGTATGCTCTCCGTCAACCCCTCCTCATCCCTCTGCCCAAACCGGATGGAAAACAAAGCCCCGCTTCCCATGCACAGCCCCAGAAGGATGGATGTGAGAAAGGTCATCAGCGTAAAAGAAGAGCCCACGGCCGCCAGCGCGTTTTTCCCAAGAAACTTCCCCACAATCAGGGTGTCTGCTATATTATAACACTGCTGCAGAAGATTTCCAAGTATCATAGGCACCGCAAAAAGCAGCATGGACCTCATAACCGGGCCCCTGGTCAAATCTCTGTTCATGACATGTACTCCTTCGAAATGAAAGTTATTATTTTCGTTTTGTATGTATTATAAAATGCAGTGTTTCGAAAGTCAATCTGTCTTTTTCATTATGGTCAGATTTTGGCCAAAAAATCATGCGGCCAGGTAGACAACCCCAACGGCCCATGCTATAATAAAAAACACGCATGCCGCCGCGCACCGACGCCGGAACACAGTGCGCAGCGGCGTCCATGTTTCATACGCTGTACACCCCATGGAGACCAACACGGCCCCCGAAAAAAGTCAGCCCCGGCACACGGCGGCAAAATCACAGGACGGCATGTTCCTGGCAAACGAACACAGGTCACCCACGGCGCGCAGCGGCAAAATAAAAATAAGGAGACACACCATGTTTCTTGACGGCTTAGACTCCCTGGACCAGCAAATCATCGGTCTGTTAATTGAAAACGCCCGCATCTCCTATTCGGATATCGGGCAGAAAGTAGGCATATCCAGGGTGGCTGTGAAAGCCCGCATCCAGGCGCTGGAACAGCGGGGCATCATCGAAGAATACACCACCATCATCAATCCCCAGAAGATAAGCGGCGCCATGTCCTGCTATTTTGAGATTGAAACCCTGCCCGAAACCCTTGGCAGGGTCATAGAACTCCTGGAACAAAACCAGGTCATCACCCAGATTTACCGGGTAACCGGAAAAAACAAGCTCCACGTCCATGCCGTGGCCTCCTCCAATGAGGAGCTGGAGCGTCTCATTAACCAGGTTATTGATTCCCTGCCAGGCGTCGTCAGCTGTGACTGCAGCATGATTCTCTCACGTATCAAGGATATCAAAGGGCTGAGACTGTAACCCGTTCCCGGCCCGTTTCACCTTTCTTCCCGGCTTTCCTCTGTCAGATAACCCGAAACTCCTTCCATTTCCCGCCGTCAAACCGTCTCCAGAAAATCACCGCCCGAAGCACCCAGTCCAGGCACATGGCAAGGGCCACGCCAATAACTCCCAGCTTCATCCATATGCCGAATATAACCGAAAACACCAACCGCCCCACCGCGGTGGGCAAAAGGCTGAAATACATGGTAAACCGCACGTCCCCCGCCGCCCGGAGCCCGTTTGGCAGAGCGTTGGAAAACGGATGGCACACAGCGTTAAACAGGTTATGAATGGCAATCAACACCAGAACCAGCCGGATTCCCTCCTCAGACAGCGCAAATCCCTTCAGCACCAGCGGCGACACCGCAAAAATAAACCCGTTCCACAAGACAGACGCCCCAAAGGTCAGCCTCAGCAGCTTCCTCATGTAATACTCCGCCGCCTCCCTGTCCCCCGCGCCCATGCACTGTCCAATAACCGTCACAAAAGCCAGCCCCATGGCGGTCCCCATGAGGGCGGCCACAGACCAGAAGCTCTGAGCCACGCCGTTGGCCGCAATCTGCACGGTGCCGAACAAAGCCGTGATGCTGCTTAACCCCACCTTGGCAAGCTGAAACAGCCCGCTCTCTATGCCGTTTGGAACAGCGATTCCCAGAATCCGGCGAACCATCCCCCTGTCCCATCGGAGGATGTGCTTCCTCTCCAGCCAGACCACATTCTTTCTGTCAAAGCACATCCAGACAATGACCGCCGCCGAAAATACCCTGGCCGCAAGAGACGGGTAGGCCACCCCTGCCACCCCGGCGTGAAGAACAAAAATACCGATGGCGTTGCCTGCCACATTGATGCCGTTGGAGACCGCGGAAAGGTACATGGTCACCCTGGTTTTTCCCATGCTCCGGTGCATGGCCGCCCCCGCATTGTAGACGGCAAGGGCCGGGTAGGAGTATGCGGATATCCGAAGGTAGGTTACGCAGGCCTCCATAACCTCCGCCTCCACCGCCCCGAACAGGGCCCGCAGAAGTGGCCTTGAAAAAGCAAGGACAAAGGCCGTGATACACAGGGAGAATACCACCGACGCCGTCATAAGCTGTCCGCTGGACAGATTCCCGTTCTCCTCATTTTTGCTGCCGATGTACTGGCTCACCACCACGGCCCCGCCCGCTGCCAGCGCCGAAAACAGGTAGATAAATATGGTATTGAACATATTTACCAGGGAAACCCCGGAGACCGCCGCCTCCCCGGCGTAGCTCACCATAAACGTGTCCGCCACTCCCACCAAAACCGCCAGAAGCTGCTCCATAAACAGCGGCATAATAAGATTCTTCAAATCTTTGTCCGAAAACAGTTTCCGACTCTCCGGAATCACCATTTTGGGCTCCATCCATTTTAACATCCGCTCTTTCATTCCCATTTCCCTCACAATCCTGATTCTGTTAAATGCGGTTAATACTGTAAATGTAGCTGTATATTTAACCGCCTCATGACTGTATTATAAATGGGAAAATGATTTATGTCTAATACTTGGTATTTATGTGTTAATCATGCTTTGAAGGCATGGGTTGATTGGAATTCTGGATGCCATACCGTGAAACCGAATCATGCAAAAACTCCATTCCTACTCAGTTCCCAATTACAGGACTATATCCTGTCTGCCTACTTTTTTCAATTTGCCGTTCTCAAATACAACAGCAATGCCGTGTTCCATATCGAACTTGTAATTACACATAATGGCTGCGATGCGATGTTTCTTGGTACGCGGCACAAAAATACTTTTTGGCATAACATACTTGAAGATATTTTCGATACCGTCATCTTTAAGTTGACCGGCTCCGGTCTTTTGCACGTACTTTTTGACAGCATCCAAAGAATCTACAACTTCTTTTTCGTTATCTTCCAGCATAGCAAATGCTTCTCTCTGGCTTTCCAGAACTTCCTCACCAGCGTAGCACTCATATACCACAGAGAAATCGAATGCTCTGTCCCAAATTGTAATTCTACACTTACTCATCAAATCCACCTCCATCTACATTGGCAGCATCACGTACCTTACACTCGGAACATCCGCCATAATGCCAGAAATATCCATGAATATCTCTTGATACCAAATCCATTGTGCGGGTATCACAGCGTTCATGCCAGGAACATTCATTATCTCGCCGCCAGTCACGAACATCTACTGCTGTCCAATCTGACTTACCATCTTTCGCAATAGAGTTCCATTGTTCAGAGCACTTCGCATCTGCTTGTGAGAAATTACCTTGCTTCAGATTGCCGTCCTCGTCGTAGTAATTCTCACGGTTTTCGGTCATATCATCAATTTCAACGGTAGCTTCAGCACACTCAGAGAAGTCCGGTTCGGCGTATCTGTATTCAATACCGTCCATACCCTTTTCAGATAGCTTATCTTGTGCGGCCTTTCCTTCTTCCGTTTTATCTGACGGAACATACTTGGATTCGCCACGCTCACCTTCCCAATGACCACGAACACCGTCAACGGGAATAATGCGGCTCCTGGTTTCATAGGAATTGTAGTATCCATCCGAAACCTCACCCTTTTCATTAAAAAGGCTCTCCACGAAAGATTTTGCTTCTGAGACCGTCATATCTGTTTCTGGTTTAATTTCTTTGAAAGCAAACGCTTCCGGTTTTGGAATATCAGTTACTTCGGGTTTTTTATGAAGCTCCGACATTAGAAAACACCTCCTTCTGCTTTGTAGACTTCAGCAAAACGAATCAAAATATCGTTATATGCCACATCACGGATCACCTGTTCATACAGAATGAGTGCAAGAGCAAGATCAATCTGTTTCTTGGAGTAATCCTTGATGGACGGGTTCAAACCATCGACCACAGAATGTACCCAATCCGTAAATTCATTACAGTTCGCAGCCTTCTTGAGCGCTTCTTCGGCAGACAGGAAATTATATACCAACTGCCGCAGGGCCTCGATGGCATTGTCATCATCTGAGGACAGATATTCTATGAAGTCTTTTTTAATGGATGTATCAAGCTTGGAACGAATGACCATTCGCTTCAGTCTGAGCATACCACTTCGTTTTCCCTTACGAAGCAGTTCCTTATTCATAATGTAGTCCAATAAAGATTCAGACACGATACTGGCTTCCACATCCAAATGCTCGTTGTTTTCCTTTGGCATGTAGGTATATCTAACTTGCTGTCCGGAATATTTTGCAACCTTACAAAGAACGGGCTGAACCCATTCATTTTGATAAATAGCTGCCACACCACAAGGCAGCTTCGCCAGTTCGGTAATTTGATCGTCATTAAGATTGGCGGCTCGCCCTACAAGCTCACGATCAGAATGATCTGGAAGTCGCATAATAATTTTTGTATTGGTGTTGCGAATCACCGATAGGTCAAGCAGCCCGGGAGCTTGGTCTGCAATAACAAAGCCTTCACCGTATGTTCTCATTTCAGCGATAGCGTTTGCAAGCATTTCAACGCTCTTGCCAAGGAGATTTGCACTTTCGGAAGCCTGTTCGGTAGATGTACGCTTCAACAAATTATGCGCTTCTTCCAAAACTGTGATATGCTTCAGCTTTTCGTTCATGCCAATGGCTGTGGCCATACGGTATTCCTGGAGCTTTAGGACAAGCATACCCATAAGCAGCGACTTGGTTTCAGAAGATCCCACACGGCTCAAATCAACAATCACATTTTTGTCAAACACGTCTGCATCTGCAATTTCATCACAGGTAAAGATCATTCCGTTGATGCCGTTGGTTAAAGATTGCAACCTCGTCAACAAGGAGCCTTTATATGCCCCTTTGTTGTCGCTATCATATTCGCTGGTATCAATAATCTCCTTGATGTTACGGGCTACATCACCAAAAGACGGGTAAATATCCTCTCCATACCTATTTGTAGAACGCACAAGATTCCAACCACAGTCCACATAAGATTTCTCCACGGCACTTTTTAGTACCGCAGGCATAGCAGCATACATAGGCCAACAGACATTGAAAATTTCAATCAGCCGGTCAAGATGCTCCAGAACATGAATCTCCTTCGGGAAACTGAACGGATTTATGCGAAGCATTGGTGCAAGTGCCGGATTAGTGCCAAACACAGTCACTTCCGGAGTGGAGCCAAAGATATGCTTGTACTCGCCCTTAGCAGGCTCCACTACCATGAACCGAACATTCTGTTCCATAGCTTCGTTTAGAAGCTGATAAATCGTGTTGCTCTTACCAGAGCCGGTACTACCGGTAATGAATGTGTGGGAGACCAGAGATTCCGTGGCAAGGTGAACCTTTGTGTTTTCTGTATGGTTCATGTGGAAAACTCTGCCAAGCTCAATTTGCTCCTGCTGTGCGAGGGCAAGATCATAGGATACCACATTCCGACCAAACTCAGCACACTCAATCACAGGAAGTCCAGAGATTGACTTCTTCGGAAAATTCAAAGAATATGCCAGTTCCTTGCCGGAAAGGTTAGTTGTTGCAGTTACAATAGGCGGATATACATTATAGTCCGGATTGTCACTTGTGACTCCTGGATTCAGTCCAAAGAGTGGGTGACGAAGTTCACGAAGGTAATTGCAGATCTCTTTTGCGTCACCGCTGGATTCGCCCATATCTCCACGCCACAAATTGATTGCTGACTGGGACATATAGGATTCTTCGCCTTGAGTCAGAGCCAGATAAGAGTGAGCAACATTGTTTGCCACATTCTGATCTTCACTCATCACATAAGCTGCAAAGTCCCACATCCCAAGTGCTGTGCTCAGTTCCAAACGCTTCATCTGGGCTTCCAGAATTTCTAATGCGTGTTTGATGTTATAATTGGTAAATGTCTGATTGATGCCTTCACTCTTGCCAATCGTTGCGGTAACATTGGAGCTTCGGGCAAAATTTGCACCGAAGTTTGCACCAAAATTCACACTCTTAAATGCGCCTGCGGTTCTTGAAGCGGAATTAGATACAGCACGTCCCAATGTATTCGCAACAGCTTTACCCACGGTAGAAGTTACAGCTGTACCAGTAGCCTTTGCTATGGCCTGTCCGGTGGAGGTTGCAATAGCTTTTCCTGTTGATGTCGCTATGCATTCGGAAATACTTTGAGATTTCCCCGTAGTTGTTGCATCGGACATATTTGTACCTGTACCAGCTGCAGTACTTCTATTCCAAGAATGCTCGTAGTCTGTTGTTACTTCAACACCAAATTTTGCACCAGCTGTTCCGCCAGTTGAATCTGAGCTTCCAGTTGTATCAGTTTTAGATGTACTTGTCCCTTCGGTATGTGTAGCACTTGTTGATTCAGAGCTTCCTGTCGTGTTTGTGGTAGAACTTCCGGTAGAATCTGTTACAGACTGTCCAGTAGAATCTGTTACTGTTTCCCCTGTAGATTCAGTCGTGGCATCACTGGTGGAATCTGTCACGGTATTACTGTCAGAATCGGTAGTCCCGCTTGTCGTGGTAATAGCTTGGTTCTGCCCGTTTTGAATGCCTGCGCTCGCACCAATATTGACACCTACCATAGCAGAAGAACCGGTGGAGTTCTGTTCATTGTATGTAAATGTTGTGGACCAAGAAGCGTATGGAGCCAATCCGGAATACATTTCTGCCAAACTCAGCTTCCGATATTCAATGTCACGGATCGGTGTTGCAAGTAAGATGATAATATACTCTTTACTGCGTTTTTCCGGAATAATGCCATCCAACAGTTTTTCGATTGTCTGGCTGATAAACTTCTCAGATTTTTCCGTAGGAACATTGGAAGCAATCGCAACCGAATACGGGATGTCATTTTGCATACAAGGCAGTACGCCGGTGCCTGTTTCCTTCGCCCATTCAGAACCAGGGAAGTTTCCTCTGATTGCATCTCCTAATCTGATTTTGAAATTCTCCGATGCAACATTGTTGTTCGCATTTTTTGTGTTGGTTACAGTGAGATAAACGTTGGTCTTTTCACAGGTTCTGTGAAATACGAGAGATATATTACAATCTTCATTGGAGAGAACCTCGTAAACATTGACGAGTTTTTCCAGACTGTTCTCGCTCTTGTCCACCACCCATTTTGTAATGTTAAAGAAGCGAATATTTCGGGCAGTGTCAAAATCTGTCCCATACTCCACTTGTCTTTCGATAGGAACATAGAGTTCCTTCAGCTGGGCAAGATATGCCTTGTATATTTCTACGCTGCTGGCAGCAAGCAGTCTTTTTGTCAATTCTTCTGCAGTACTGTCGTTGGGGGTAGGCATCTGAGAAAGATACTCGTCCCGTTGATTCTGAACCTTGTCGAGCTGTTCGGGGGTGAGGGACGATAACTTTGATACTCCATCAGCAGCTTTTCCTGCAGCCTTTTTTACTATGCCTTTGATGCCCATGTTTTACCTCCAATCTATAAATTTTGCGGAAAGCATTTAGGTTTCTTTCCAATCCATCATTCTTCTAATTTGTTCGGTGTAATCGTTGAGCTTAATCATACGAGATTCCAATTCAGCAATTCTTGCAGTTTCTTCACGAATAATCTCTGCCTGCTCATGGAGCTGGGGGCTGAACTCAACAATGTTTTCAACGATTGTCGCCATCAGACTACGCATCCAAGCATCAAAGCTGTTGGCGTGGCTGCTTTCAAAGAATTGATAAATCTCCAAAACCTGCTGTTCCATCTCGCTGTTATATTTACGAGCCAACTTATCAATGTTCAGTCGGTTTGCATCACCGAAAAATCTATGGAGGAAAGCAGTCTTGTCGAAAATTGCTTCTGCTCTTGCATCAAAGGCCAGCTCTTGGTACTCCAAAATAATGCCAGACAGCTCCGTTCGCTTTTCATCGGTGAGTGCGCTGGAGTTCGTGACAATCTGGGACAACAGGAGTTTAAGCTGCTCGGTCTTAACTGCCCAATACGATCTGGATTGTGATTCCAAGAGCTGTTGCGCTTCTCCAATTTTTGCAGTAAATACATCACGGATCGTGGTAATGAGTGCATCTGAAGATGCCTGTTCTGCATCCTTCTTGGTATCACTCAATTCTCCAGCATTCTCGACAATATCCTTAAAGCCCTCAGAGAAGTCTGTTCCGATTTTCTTGATTGCAGTAAGATTATGCTCTCTAAAAGCGTTGGTAAAATTTTTACCCAGGTTGTCCATGAAAGACTTGGTAGATTCTCGCAAATCTTCACGGCGACCTTCGACATCCTTTTCCTCAGCCTTTACTTGACGATATTCTGCCTCCATTGCAGATAACTCGGCAGAGGTGTAGGCTGCAGTTGCTTCTGTGATGTATTCGCTCATGGCAGCTGCGTAATCCTGCCGGTATTCAGCTTCGGCTTCTTCACTCTGCACTTCCAATCTTTCAATAAGAGCTTTTTTCTCTTTTTCCAAATTGGCGTGGATACGGTCTTTATATGCTTCCTTTTTACGCTTTGCCTCTGTGATCTCGTCGGAAGTTATCTGAATAACTTTACCCAAGAACAGCCTTGATTGCTGGCATTTATTGTAGTGGGAATAAACGCTGGCAAAGGTTTTGATTGCCTGCTCCACGCTATACAGACCGCTATTGGAATACAATAAATTCCTATGTCGTTCAGAAAGCGTATCATACTTACGCTTAATCTGCGCAGGCAAGATGTTGTAGCGATATAGCTGCTTATAGAACCGTGAGTTCGGGTCAATGTACTTGTTCTTCTGATCCTCAAAGACTTCAGCGTTATGGTCGCTAATGAAGTCCTCGTCGTTCTTAGAACCAAGACCCATTATAGAAGATACGAAGTAAATACCACCGGAGTACAATTTGCAAGGAATAGCCAAGCTCAAAATACGATCACGATCATCATCTGTCAGCCCTGTCTTTTTTAGAGAAGCAGCATCTGCTTTGTTTACGATTATCATGGTGAATCTGTTATCCAGTTCAGCCATGTTGTTAATATCCTGATAGAGCTTATCATTGTCGGTACTATCTAAAGAATCATACTCGGACACGAAAATTGGCAGACCGTTGGACAAGTCCTCCATTGCCTTTTTTAAGACTTCATAATGCTTTTCATTGGATGCAGAATTGGAACCGGGCGTATCGAAGATAACGAAGTTATTCCACATTTTCCCCCAAAGACCATCATCATCAAAAGGAGCTTCGATCTCAATAAGGTCAGATATGGATTCATTCTTCTCACGGTTAGCGAATCCGTTGATTACATCCAACACCTTATTCAGTTTAGTGGGGATAGATTCTCCTGCAATTCCATCAAGCAGTTTCTTCAGCTTAACAACCAGCGGGTTATCCTCTGGATCGGTCAAGAACTTATACGAGTCTGCGCTGAAACGAATCCGTACACCCTTGAAGCCATATTCAAATCTGATGGTTGCTCTGTCAAGATGTTTTGATTGCGAAATCTTATAGATTTTTGCGGTTGTTGGCTCATCGCTGCTCGGCAGCAGTTCATATCCAATAAGGGCATTGATGAATGTAGATTTACCGGAACTGTAATTTCCGATTACACAGATCGGGATAACGTCATTGGACGCATCAGAGAACTTTTCCAACTCACGCTTGATCTTTGTTTTGTCGGCAACACTCTCTGCCACAAGAGGACTAAGTTCCTTGAATACCTCAATTACATCGGGAAGAATGTCTCTGGCGTTTTCCAGATATCTCCCCGATTTAGACAAACTGATTTTTTCGTAATACTCGTCTTGACTGCAAATGGAATCAAGCTCCATGTATTCGTCATCCGTTCCCTCGAAAACGATTTCGATCTTTTCAGAACCAGCACTATACTCATGAATAATTACATCCACAATCTGCCGTGCCTTAAATGGGAAAAAGCCTACGCAAAAATCTTCACGCAGAAGCTGGCTATCTGCATTATTTTCTCGATCAACATCAAGCCATTGTGCGGTTGCTTCGTCAAAACTTTGAAATACCGTTACCTTTTGGTACGGATTACTAATTATCTTTATCTTTCCCATGATTTAAAATCTCCCCTGTGGTGTACTGGATGAAACTTCTGTTATGCGTTTGGCAATCAAATATTATATATCAAGAACATTATTCCAAGCCGTTAACTCAGTTTCTCACCAGTTCATTAACTATAGCTGTGTATTCATCGTTTAAGTTAGCCGGTGATAATATCCGCATTTGTTTTCCAAACTGGAATAACCAACCCCAAAAGGTTGGGCTAATTTGAACTTTTACTGTTGCGACGCATCCATGCTCATGAGCGCGAATCATTTTTGTATTCTCACCAAACTTGTCATATACAGCACCGATTAGCTTATCATCAAATTCAATAACGAGATCAACGGATTGTCCACCGTACATTTTGAAAACCCGTTCTGTGTATCCGGCCACTTCATTTCGCAAAGCTAATGCTTTTTGAGATACCTTCTCGTCAAGGATTTCAACGTTATCCATTCGGTCAACCCGGTAGTTGGCTGTACTATCATGCTTTGCACTATACACCACGACATAATAGTTATCCTCATGGAAAACCAGTGCTACCGGCTCTACAACATAACGATGTCCATCTCGACGATAGACTTTTTCGCCATGCTCATCCAGATCGAAATAACGGAACAGCACCTTGTTTTTTTGCTGGATCGCATCCTCTAAATAACCAACACTATAATAAATAGTCTCGTTGCTATGTTTGCGTGTATTGAAGTGAACAAGGTTGCTTTTGAGAATATCTGCTTGGTGGCTACCACCCAGAGAAGATATTTTGTCTATCAATTCTGAACTCTTTTTTTCAGTAATGAAGTTGGCAGCTTGAACTGCATCAATCAGAATTTTTATTTCCGGCACAGAAAAGCTGCGTTCTTCAATATAGTATCCTTTTTCTTTGCCAACCCTACACCACATAACTTCATATCCCTGTTCATTCAAAAGGGAAATGTCTTTGGCTAATGTTCGTCTTTCGCACGAGATTCCCATTGTATTCAAACGATTACATATCTCATTGGTAGATAGTGGGTGCAGTTCGTCCGTTTCTTGCTGTAATAATTCCATCAGTTTTAGCAACTTTATTTTTTGACGATTCTCTCTCATCACAGCACATCTCCATACACTTGAATTTAACAGTTACAGTTATTATAGCGTAATTTCTGACTTTTTTCAACGGCGTGCTGTCACTTTTTGGCGACACAAACAGCACAGGTGACGCTCGTGAATCCCCCAATAATGCTCCGAGCAAGTGCCACAATATCTTTCTTTATGGAAATAGTGATTTTTAACAGAAACACCCCTTAACAAATCTCGTCTCAAAAAGAATAATAGAAGAAAAACTTTCATTCAAATCCCCGCCTCCCTTTCCTTCACCCCCACCTGTCTCCTTTCATAAACCAGCTCCACAATCCCATTGCAGTTCTTAACCTCAGCCAGACAAAGCTTAACCTCCCGTTCCATGGCATGAAAAAGGGGGATGCCTCCGCCCAGAATCGTCGGGATAACGGAAATATGATACCGGTCAATAAGCCCCTCCCCCATAAGCTGACGGACTATGTCCGCCCCGCCGCATATCCAGATATCCTTTCCCTCCCTCTTCTTCAGTTCCCTAACAAGGGCGCATGGACTGTTCTGCACAAATGTTATGTCGGCTGCCGGGAAATCAGAGGAGTGTTCCCTGTGGGTAATGACGTAACTTTGCAGATTGTCATACACCCATCGTTCCGGGGACAGCTCTGTAACCACCTGGTGATACGTCCTCCATCCCATAATTACGGTATCAATCCCCTTCTCAAAAGCGCCGTAGCTGTTCTCCTCTTCGGCTCCGTCGTCCTGCCCGGCAAGCCAGTCCACCTTTCCCTCCCTGTCGGCGATATAGCCGTCCAGGCTCATGGCAATAAACAAAATGGTTTTCCTCAATGTTCTCCACCGTTCCTTTCCTGTTCTCCTCCGTGAAAAAGGCAGGATTCCTGCCGCTTCCGTTCTACCCTGTCAAACTTTTTCATACTCTATACCAATACCCGTTTCCCCGGAGCGCTCATGACCGATTTTTTCAAAAAACACACCCTCATCGCCAGCACCCTCCTTCTGACGGTTACCGGCTTTGCCACCAGGCTCTTAGGATTTTTCTACCGCATATTTCTGTCCCGGACCATCGGAGCCCAGGGCCTGGGTATTTTCAATATGGTACATCCTGTCTACGGAATCTGTTTCGCCCTGTGCGCCGGCTCCATCCAGACCGCCATATCCCGGTTTGTGGCCGCCAATGTCTGGAAAGGAAAGCAGATCTTCCGAACAGGCCTTGTGATCTCCCTGGCCTTAAGCACAGGTCTTACCGCCTTCATCATCCGCTTCAGCGCCCCCCTGGCTCACTATATCCTCTTGGAGGACCGCTGCGCCTCATTGCTTCCCTTTATCGCTGTCTCCGTCCCCTTCTCCGCAGTCCACGCCTGTATCAACGGCTATTATTACGGCATTAAAAAGACCAAAATCCCCGCGGCATCCCAAATAGCGGAACAGATCGTCCGCATGGCGGCCGTGTTTCTCATCGCAGACATTCTTCTGGAAAGCGGCCGAACCATCACCGTGGAGCTGGCTGCAACGGGACATCTTATCGGGGAACTGGCCGCCTGCCTGTTCTCCGTGCTGTGTTTCTGTCTGTTTCCCCCAAAAAACACCCAAAAACAGCCCGCCTTCTTTGCCTCCTTCCGTCAGACCGCCGTCCCGCTCATGGCTCTGGCCATGCCCCTTATGGGAAATCGGCTGGTGTTAAATATCCTCTCCAGCGCTGAGGCCATCTGGATTCCCAACCGCCTCACCGCCTACGGCCTCTCCTCCCAGGAAGCACTCAGCGTCTACGGAGTGCTGACAGGAATGGCTATGCCTTTTATCCTCTTCCCCTCCGCCATCACCAACTCCATGGCAGTGCTCCTGCTTCCCACCGTGGCGGAGGCTCAGGCCGGCGGCAACCAGGCCCGCATCTCCCAGACCATCTCCCTGTCCCTGCGTTACAGCCTGTATATGGGAATCCTGTGCATCGGCGTATTCACCCTGTTCGGCCCAGAGCTTGGTGTCGGAGTATTTAAAGATCCCTCTGCCGGCACCTTCATGCAGATCCTTGCCTGGCTGTGCCCTTTTCTCTATCTGGCTACCACCATGGGTAGCATCCTTAACGGATTGGGAAAGACTACTACCACCTTTGTCCAGAACATCTCTGCCCTGGTCCTGCGTCTGGGCTTTGTTTTGGTGGGAATCCCGCACTTCGGCATCACCGCCTACCTATGGGGCATGCTGGCCAGTGAATGTCTGCTGGCTTTCCTTCATCTGATCTCCCTTAAACGCCTGGCTCCCTTTTCCTGGAACGCAACAGAGATGATCGTCAAGCCAGTCGCTTTTCTGATCATCTCCATTGGAATTTATTATGCCGTTTTTTCTCTGTGGGATGGTTTTGATGGACTGGGGCTTTTTGTGTCTACTGCCCTTCATATCGGGGTTCTGAGTCTATGTTATGGGGGACTGTTAGCTGTGTTTCATTTGGCAAAACGCAGCTGAAGCTGACTCTGAAATATTGCAAAGAGCCTGAAAGCATATCCTTCAACATTCTTTCTGGCTCTTCGATTTTGTCCTATTATATCGCCATCATCTATGTAAACGCTGTCTTTGATACAATTTGATTTTTCATTACACTTTTTGATTTTTCCCTATACCTTTTGATTTTTATAATGTACCCTATAGAGTGGACAAATTTAAAGGTTCATTCCCTAAAATTGGATAGGTAAAAACGAATCTTAAAATATCAGAACAAAAAAGACTGTTTTTTTACAGCCTTTTTCCATATTTTTCTTTACACTTTTTCCTTGGCTTATAAATTTCTTTGCACTCAAACAAATTCAGTTAATCTTATAAGCTATACATTTCTAACATAATATAAAAACGAATAATGCTACATCTATTTCATTATTCACCAGTTTACAACTTTTTTAATTTAAAAAAAATAAAAATACAAACTCAGTCTCTTTGCGGTATAATTTAAGTGCCTAAACAAAAATCCACACGAAA
>JAAWLV010000053.1 GCA_022798105.1 Hungatella sp. | reverse complement strand
AGGATGCACGTAATGGCAGCGAACCAGGCCGCCCATCGCCGGAGGCGATTTGGAATGGCGGACTGGGTTACTGTTTGCCGGGCACCAGTGAACAGTAACGTTTTTGTTATGAAGTTGAGAAGAAATCATGGTTGGTGATTGTCAATAAATCTGAAAAATGTTATAATATTGGCGGATTTTATTTCGAAAGGCGTGATACTTATGAAAACGAACAAGATTCTTCTGTCTGTGATGGTGTGTATAGGGCTTTCGGCTGTCTCGTCGGCCTGCAAGAGCGGGCAGGAGCAGCAGGAAAGCAGCCAGGCGGTTGGCGAAACCGTGGAGCTGACCGTGTGGGGAGCCGAGGAAGATGAGGCGCTTCTGAAGGAGATTATCCGATCTTTTCAGGATTATTACAGCGGCGAGGCCGATTTTCAGATTACATATGAGCCTCAAAGCGAGTCCAACTGCAAGGATGTTCTGCTGGCCGACCTGGAAGGGGGCGCCGATGTTTTTGCTTTTGCTGATGATCAGGTGGCGGCGCTGGCGGCGGCCGGTGCCCTGGAGCCTGTTGAGGATAAAGATGCTGTCCGCAGCGCCAACCTTTCAACAGCTGTGGAGGCGGCGTCGGTGGACGGGGATCTGTATGCCTATCCCCTGACAGCGGACAACGGATATTTCCTTTATTACAATAAAGAGTATTTGTCTGAAAGTGATGTTGAGAGTCTGGAACGTATGGTGGACGCGGCGGCAGAGGCCGGGAAGATTGTGTCCATGGACTGGTCCTCCGGGTGGTATGTGTACGCGTTTTTCGGCAATACAGGCCTTGAGGTGGGGCTCAATGAGGACGGCCTTACCAACTACTGCACCTGGAACGGCACGGAGGGCCCTGTGAAGGGTGTGGAGGTGGCTGAGGCCATGATGGCGATTTCTGCCAGCCCTGGCTTTTCCAACCGGACGGACACGGACTTTATGGCCGGGGTCCAGGACGGTTCCGTCATTGCCGGTATCAGCGGCGTGTGGAACGCCGTGGCCATTGAGGAGGCGTGGGGAGATAACATGGGGGCGGCGAAGCTTCCCTCCTACACCTGCGGGGGCCGGCAGATACAGATGGCCTCCTTTTCCGGCTGTAAGCTTATGGGGGTCAACGCCTACTCGGCACATCCTCAGTGGGCGGCGCGGCTTGCCCGCTGGATTACCAGCGAGGACAATCAGACTCTCCGCTTTCAGGTGCGGGGGCAGGGACCGTCCAATATAAACGCGGCCAATTCCCAGGCAGTCCAGGAGGCGCCTGCCATCGCGGCGCTTTTGGCCCAGTCAGAGTACTCCCAGCTTCAGCGGGTAGGGGGAAAGTACTGGGATCCGGTGACTGAATTTGCCACGTCCATGGCGGAGGGCAACCCCTCCGGCACACCTTTGCAGGCCCAGCTAGACAGGCTGGTGGAGGGCGTCACAGCCAGATAAGGTATGATGGAAGAAAATTCAAAAATGTACTCTCGGAGTCTCTTTGTGCCTGATTCCGGGAGTACATAAAACTATTTGGGAGGGAATCAGGTATGAAAGAGAAGCTGACGCTGCAGCAGCGCTTAGCCCTGCCGGTTATTTTGCTGGGAGCGGTAATCGTGCTGTCCAATATTCTGGCTGTATTCAGCATTAACAATGTAAACGGCAATGCAGGTACGATTGTGGATCAATATATGGTCAGCGAGGCGAGGCTGGAGGAGATACGCCATTCGATTCTGAATCTCCATCGTTTGGCATTATCCCATATTGTGGCTGAGGATCACGGCACAATGATAAAGCTTGTCCGGGAGATCAAGGCAGAGGAGAAGGAACTGGACGGGAAGCTGGAAGCCTACCAGGAGTTTGTGGCCGAGAAGGACAAAGGGGCTTACAGCTCCCTGCTGGAGCACTATGAGGCTTTTAAGCATTCCCTGGTATCCTTGGCCTGCGCCAGCGCCGACAGCAAGACCAAGGAGGCCTATGCCCTGGCCAACGGGGATGTGGCATCATCAAGCGGCCTGGCGGAGGAGAGCATCAATACCCTGTACGAATCCGTCAGCTCACAGGCAGCCGCAGCCCGCAGCCGGCTTTTTACAGTGTACATCACATCACTCATAATAAGCGGGGCCAGTCTCCTTACGGGCATGGTGCTGATGGCCATTGCCTTTCGGATTATCCGTACCTACGTTATCGCTCCTGTCCGGGAGGCTATGGAGACTCTTAAGGGAAGTTCCCGGAAGATCACCGGCGTGGTGGATGAGGTCCGCAAGAGGGCAAAGGCTTCGGACAAAAACGTTAAAAAACTTTCGGCTGTGACAGACAGTTTGTCCGCCGCCCTGGAGGAGATTGCCGGGAGCGCTGCGATCATCACCAACAGCGCGGGAAAAACCCAGGAGGATGCCAGGATGATGGCAAAGGAGTGCAGCGCGATCACCGCCTACTCCGCGGAAATGAGGGGAAGGGCAAAGGAGATGGAGGAGTCCGCTAAAAATAACATGGAGACCATCCGCACAAAGACGGAGAGTATTATGGCCGTGCTCAACGAGGCCATTGAAAAGAGCAGAAGCGTGGACAGGATAGGAACACTGACAAAGGATATCCTCTCTATCTCCTCCTCCACGGATCTGATTGCCGTCAATGCCTCCATTGAGGCGGCCAGGGCCGGGGAGGCGGGAAAGGGGTTTGCCATGGTGGCTCAGGAGATCCGCCGGCTGGCAGATTCCTGCTCCGAGACGGCAAACCACATTCAGGAAGTCAGCGATGTGGTTACCGGCGCCGTGGATTATCTTTCCGGCAGCGCCCAGGAGCTGGTGGATTACCTGGGCAAGGCCATTTTGACCCAGTTTGAGCAGCTTGTTTTGTCGGGGCAGCAGTACCGGGACGACGCGGAATATGTGGAGCGGTCCATGGATGCCTTTAACGGCCAGGCAGGAAGGCTCAACGACTCCATGGCGGAGATTGCGGATTCCATTTCCAACATTTCAGGGGCCATCGACGGAGCTGTGTCCGGCGTCACGAAGGCGGCGGGCAATACCAGGCTTCTGGTGGAGGATATGGCGGGAATTGCGGACCGCATGGACGTCAACCAGGAGATCGTGGGGGAACTGCACAGGCAGGTGGAAGTGTTTGCCAACCTGTAACCGGTTTTGAAATCTGTCATAAAAAGGGAAAAGTCCCGGCTTAAACGCCGGGGCTTTTATTTTTTCTTTTTGCTGTTTTGGGGATACTCCTCCCGAATATAGTCGATCAGAAATTCCATCATCTGTTTTTTCAGATACACGTCAAAGCCCAGTTCACAGATAAACGAAAAGAGCCTGAGATATTCCCCGCTGTCCCCGTGGGAGGAGGAGAACGCTTTCATGGAGCAGCGGTATTTCTTTATGAGATCTTCCTTCAACCGCTTCATCTGCTCTTTTTCCAGGGAGAAAATCTCCCGGTAGATGTCCTCTAAAGACCAGCTGGCATTTTCCGCGTCCTCCGAAGGCCGGCCCGGGGCATGGCTCTGGAAGGAAAGGGGATCATGGTCAGAAGCAAAATGTTCTTCCGTAATAGGGGCGAACAGGGCTTCGATGTCATGGAAGGACAGCATGTTTTTAAAATAGTAGATAAAAATCAGCAGGAGCGTGTGCTCCTTGGAGTATTTCTTCTTGATGGGGGGAGGAAGAAGGTTGTTCTTGGCGTAGTTGTTGATCATGGTCTTTGTGAGAACCTTGTCCTCCGGATAACGTTTTGATTTTTCCAGCCGCTCATCCATAAAGGTGGTCAGCTGATCCATGTACAGCGGGATGTCGGGGATCTGTTCAGGCCTTACGTAGTCGAGCGCGTCCAGCCGGGCAAAAATCTCCCGAAGCAGTTCTTCATTTGATTTCATGTTTTCACCTCATGGCTATTATATAGTTTTCATTACCAGATAGCAAGAGGAATTTTTGCGGAATGTTTGACAGAGCTGAACACGGACTGGAGACGGTTCCTTGCGGGTAAACGTAAAACCTTAAGTTTATGCCATCGGTTTACAGGGCACCTGCCAACGGTAACGTTCATACTATAGACTATACGAAGGGAGGCATTGTATGAATACAAAACTGGAGGTGAAAAACCTGTGCTACTCCTATCACACCCTGGAGGGAGAGACACAGGCCCTTTCGGATATATCCTTTGATGTAAAAGACGGGGAGTTTTTTGCCGTCGTAGGCCCGTCGGGATGCGGGAAATCTACGCTCTTGTCCCTTTTGTGCGGCCTGATTGAGCCGGAGGAGGGAGCTGTTTTCATAGACGGCGCCCAGGGCAGTGAAAGCCATTCCGCCATCGGCTATATGCTGCAGAAGGATCATCTGTTTGAGTGGCGCACTATTTTTTCCAACGTTTCGCTGGGGCTGGAGATTCAAAAGAGGCTTGATGACAAAGCCAGAAATGAGCTTCTGGAGATGTTAAATACCTACGGCCTGTCCCAGTTTAAGGACGCCAGGCCGGGGCAGCTTTCCGGGGGCATGCGTCAGAGGGCGGCCCTGATCCGCACGCTGGCTTTAAAGCCGGATATTCTTCTTTTGGATGAACCCTTTTCCGCTCTGGATTATCAGACAAGGCTTGAGGTGTGCGACGATATAAGCACCATCATCCGAACCAGAAAAAAGACCGCTGTCCTTATTACCCACGATTTGTCGGAGGCTATCTCCGTGGCGGACAGGATCCTGGTTTTGAGCAGCAGGCCGGCAAAGGTGAAACGCATTATGGAGATTTCCTTTGCCCCGGAATTTGACCGGCCGCTGTCCAGACGGAATGCCCCGGAATTTTCCGCCTATTTTAATGAACTGTGGAAGGAGCTGAAAACAGATGGATAAACTTTCCGTATATCAGAGAGAATTTCTGGCCAGGGAAAGACAGCACAAGGCCCAGGTGCGCATCTGCCGCGGGATGCTTCTGGTGCTTTTGCTGGCTGTGTGGGAGCTGTGCGCGCGGCTTGGCCTTATAGACGCGTTTATTTTCAGCTCCCCGGCAAAGATCTGGCGGTGTTTTTTGGAAATGGCCGGGGACGGAAGTATTTTTCTCCACACAGGGGTGACGCTTTTGGAGACGTTTATCAGCTTTTTTTTGGTGGTGGTTCTGGGAGCGGCGGCGGCAGTGGCTCTGTGGGGCAGCCGCAGCCTTTCGGAGATCCTGGAGCCGTACCTGGTGATGTTGAACAGCCTGCCCAAATCGGCTCTGGCGCCACTGCTCATCGTGTGGATGGGCAATCAAATGCGCACCATCATTGTGGCGGCTGTGTCCGTGGCCCTGTTCGGCTCCATACTTACCCTGCACACCGGGTTTATGCAGACGGATCCTGACAAGATCCGGCTGATCTATTCACTGGGAGGGACCAGGCGGGACGTTCTTGTTAAAGTGCTGATCCCGTCGTGCGTCCCCCTAATCGTCAGCAATATGAAGGTGAATGTGGGACTGTGCCTGGTGGGGGTGATTATCGGGGAATTTCTCTCGGCAAAGGCCGGGCTGGGATACCTGATTATATATGCATCCCAGGTGTTTGGCCGGGAGTACTTACTGACAGGAAAGCCCCCCGGGTCAGAGAAGCCGGAACCACACCGCCGCCAGGGTGGTTATGAGGATGGTGGCCGCTCCTCCCATGAGGATTTTCCCCAGGTTTTGATCCCAGCCTGGCAGGTGGGGCCTGGCGCCTCCCAGAGCTCCCCAGGGGCTTGGGATGTCGGTTCTGGTATGGTAGGAGGCTTGCCGGTTTCCTATGGCATATAAAAAATTCTGCCAGTCTTTTTGCAGGATGTTGACCCCTGCGGCGAATTCCTTTTCCGGGCTCAGCCCCTTTTGCAGGGCCCGGAAAAAACCGGATTCCCTGGAATACTGGGGGGATTTTTCGTATGCAGGCTGTTCTTGCTTTTCGCGAAAACGCCGGAAGGCATAATTCTGGCCGTCCGCAATGGCTTTCCTGGGATCTTTGAGCTGTCTGTAAGCGGAAAGGGTGTGGCAGTATACCTGGGAGGCCTCCTTCCGGTTTATGTACTGGCTGATGATTTTTTCGATGGCGTTTTGAAGGAGGCGGGAAAGGGAACTGGTCCCGGTCCCTCTGCTTTCCTGGGCGTATACCTGCCCTTTCATGGACATGACGGCGGCCATGAGCCCTGTGACTTCCGCGTTTTTAGCAGTGATGCCGGGATTTTTAAACAGGTTGCCGCTGCCGTCTATGTGGGCGGCAAATCGGTTTGCCCTCTCTAACTCCCTTCCGGAGCAGTAGACAGGGCTTCCCTTTTGAAAGGTGTTTTCGGCGATGCCTTTTTGTGCGTTCCTGATGATCTCGGTTCTCTGGCGGATCTGCTCTTTCCAGGAGCTTTTCTGGGTGTGGTAGGTCTGCTGAAACCGGACATTGTGTTTTCCCGAGGGCTGGTAAATCATGCCTTCCCCGGAGGAGGCAGAGGCGGGAAAGGGCAGAAAGAAGGAAGGTTTGCCGGCTGCGCCTCCCCCGCGGGCCAAAAGCTGGTGGGCAGCCTGGGGGGAGATGGTGCGCCCGGCAGTCTGCCTGTAAAGGCTGGACAGGATGCTGTCCAAAGCCTCCGACTGCCCGCTTTCCTCCAGGACGGTTGTCAGCTGACCCAGATTCTGCTCCATGAGAAGGTTCAGTTTTTGGGCCAGCAGGGAGTCTAAGTGCTCCAGCTGTTCTGCCAGGTTTTCTCCCTCCGCGTGTTTCAGGGCGGCCTCCAGCAGGGTGAGATACAGCTGGGACAGTTCCTGAAGCTGAGTTTGGATATCCGCGTTGGGGTCGGGCTGCCATTCCAGAAAAGCTTCCCAGTGTTCGTTTGCCTCCAGTGTCCATCTGGCCTCCTGGTCAGCGGGAACCGTTCCGTCGGTGGAGAATTGTTTGTGTGTCCCGGAGAGCTGGGCCGAGTCCTTGGTCTGCTCGTGTTTGCTTCGGGCTGACTGGGCTTTTTCCTGCTGTTTTGTGATGGTTTCGGAAACTTCCCGTATCAGTGTCTCGCCGCCTTTTATTTCCGCCTGCTGTCTGGCAAATTCCAGCTCTTTTTCTGCTCCGGTGGGCGGCTGGGGAGCCGCTCCGGCTGCTTTTATACTTGGCATATGCAGTTCCTTTCCTGTGCTTCAAACGTGTTCTTATATGATATATCGGATTGTTTGCCGAAATTGTGATAAAATAAGAGGAAAAAATTTGAAAGAAATCAAGCCTTTTCCCATATTCTTATAAAAAACGGGATTGGAAACATGGAAAACATTTTTATTGCGCCAAAGGAGGAGCAGGGATACAGGGAATCTGAGCAGGCGGAAATGGCTGTCCTAAGGCAGACAGCCAAGTTGCTCGCAGAAGAAAAACTGATAGATCCGGAAGAACAGATCTGTTTTCTGGCCTTTTTGAGGGAGGGGATATAATTGGCATTGCTCCGGGCAGTCATCTATTGCCGCTGCAGCACGGAGGAGGAGAGCCAGGCAGACGCCCTTTTAAGCCAGGTCTCAGAAAGCGAGGCCTGTGTCAGGGAAAGGGGATGGATTCTGGCGGACAGGTATGTGGAGGCCAAAAGCGGCACCTCCACAAAGGGAAGGGACGAATACAACCGGCTGTTTGAAGACCTTCGGTCCGACCGGTTTGATGTGATTGTCATTAAAAGCCAGGATCGGCTTATGCGCAATGTGAAGGACTGGTATCTGTTTCTGGACAGGATGTTAAGCCATGGAAAACGGCTGTTTATGTACATCGAGCAGAAATTCTACACTGCGGATGACGCCCTGATCACCGGCATCAAGGCGATTTTAGCGGAAGAGTACAGCCGGGAGCTGAGCAAGAAAATAAACAATGCCCACCGAAACCGCCAGAAAAACGGGGGAAAGGCCATGCTGAATTCAAGGGCATTCGGCTTTTGCAAGCTGCCGGACGGTTCTGTAAAGGTGGTGGAGGAGGAGGCCGGGATTATCCGGAAAATTTATGAGTACAGTGCGGCGGGATACGGCAGCCGCAGGATCGCGAAGCTGTTTCTGGAACAGGGGTACGTAAAGAGGACGGGAAACGCCCTGACATCCACTTGTGTGGGAAGGATTATCCGCAATCCCCTGTATAAAGGGACTATGGTTATGAACCGGATCCACTATGATTTTGAGACGAAAAAAACGGTGAAGGTGCCGGGAGAGCAGTGGATTTACAGGGAAGGTGCGGTGCCTGCCATTGTGGATAAGGATTTGTGGGAGAGGGCCAACCGGGCCATGACAGGCCGGGCACCGGACTCCCTCCGTGATAGGATTGGTGCGGATGGAACCAAAACGGGGCGCTGCGGGCTGTCGGGGAAACTTGTCTGCAGCCGGTGCCAGAAACCTTATTACCGCACACAGCGGCATGGCTGCGGGGAGAAGGGCGGCAGGGTGATCGAGTGGAAATGCAGCACGTATCTGGAAAGGGGGAGGAGGAAACAGGACAGGGGATTTTCGGAGGGATGTGATGGTATCCACTTAAACGAGGAGATCCTGTTTGGTCTGTTGGAGCAGGTAAGCGGCCTTTACTGTGATTTTATGAGGCTGGATCCGGAACGCATTGGGGAGCGGGCACTGAGAATTTTTGCGAAAGTACTGGGGGCCGTGCCTGCAGGGCGGGAGTGGGAGAAGGCAGAACGGGAAGAAAAACGGCTGGAGGGGCAGAAGGATTTTCTTCTTACAAAGCTTTTGGAGGGCGTCATATCTGACAGAGATTACAGAAAGAGACGCGATTGGCTGGACAAGGAGATGGAGAGGGTTAAGGCGCAGAAGGAAGAACTGAGGCAGAGGGAAGGGGGCGGCCTTGAAAAGAGGCTGGAAAAGATAAAGGACAGGCTGGAAAACGGAGGGATTAAGAGGGCGGCGACAGCCGGCATGCTGGAGGACATAAAGGAGATACGCGTCCATGAATGGCAGGTGGAAGTATGCTTTAGACGCTGGGGACAGGCGGAGGATATGGCCAAAGGGTTCACTTTGTGGGCGGATTACCCGTTTGGGCCGGAGACGGTTAAGGGCAGGTATCTGGATCGGAGGCGGATTGTGGAATTGTTAAAGGAGGAACCTGCCACAACGGCCGCAAAACTGGCCCGTGAGATGGGGCGCTCCGCGTATATGGTCAGGAACCGTATGGAGGAATTGAGCAAAGGGGGATACATCCGGTTTCACGGGCGGGGAGGGAGGGGAAGGTGGGAGGTTCTAAAAGAACTGCCTGACAAAGAAGGTTACTATGGGGGGAGTTAAAGTGTGCGGCAGGTACAGACAGGAAGGGATACTAGTACATCGTTGCACTATTTACTCGAGAATTAGTGCAACGATGTACTAGGTCCTGTCACTTTGTACTCACATCTCTTTAAGATGGATATGTTAGTGATGTCTATTGTAATTTTGTGCATTTTGTCCACGGCGCTGTATCAGATTATTGCGGTGATGGAAAAGAGGTTTTTATAAAGGAAGCGGCTGGTCAGCCGAAGATACAGTGGGCCGGCGGCTGGTGAGAATCGGCGAAGGCGAAGGCATCCCGGATATTTTCCCGAATGGTCAGTTCGTCTAACTTGCACAAAACCCCGATGTGGTAAATATGGTAGTAGCAGTACTCATCCAAGGTCATGGCGCCGGGATTTTCCTGGTAATAAGTGTACAGGTTTATTCTGGCGCCCATGTCCATGCGGACCTTGATGCGGAGGTCCTTCATGTCGTAGGATTTGTGAAAATCCTGTTCCACCTGCTCAAGAACGTGAGACACCACGTCGATCTTGTGGTTCATCCACTGTTCCTGCTGGTCCTTGTGGTAGAAAAGCTCCATGGTTCTGGGGCAGCTCATAATACGGCGGTAAGCGTAGATGTAGACGACGCAGTGACGCCAGTACTTGTTTCTGTACTCATCCGGATAAGAATCTACGAAACTCTTCAGCATCTCAAAGAAATCATCGATGAGTTCCTCCATAAGCATAAATTTATTTTTAAAGTGGTAAGTGATGGTGCTTTTTACGATCCCCAGTTCGCCGGCTATTTTCTGAAAGGTGGTTCCCCCGTAGCCGTAGCGAAGGAACATGGCTCCGGCCACATCCAGGATCTGTTTTCTCATGGGAAGTTCTGTGTCATGGCTCATAATCAAATCTCCTTTGCCATTTATTATACGTGGAAAAGAGGAAACAGGCAAGCAAACTACACAGACAATACAAACACAGATATATACAGTGAGAAATTTCCATAAATATAGGAAAAGAAACGCGTTTGTGTTTTGGAAAACGAACGATAATTGAAGAATAATTGTAGAAAATGTGAAAAAATTGGAGAAATATGAAGGTTTTATGTTGACTTTTGTCAAGTTCTATAGTAGAATCCAAACTGTACAAAATAGCAGTTGTACAGTAAGAATAAGACTGCAGCTTATTTTTTTACCGTACAATGTTAAAAAAAGACGATATTTATGGCAAAAACGAAAGGAGCAGTTGTTATGGAAACATCACAGAAAAAGAGAAACCCATGGCTGTCCCTGGCGGCGGTTACGCTGGCCTTTTCCTTCACATTTTTAAGCAGATACATCTGGAGTCCCCTGATGGCGGATGTGTCCGGGGAGTTTGGGATCAATGCCACTCAGGCGGGACTTTACATGTCCGCGTTTTTCGCCGGATACCTGGTGACTCAGATACCGGGAGGAATCATGGCGGACAAGTATCAGCCCAAATATATCCTCATGATCTGCACGGCCCTGGGAGGCGTTATGACGGCCATGATGTCCATGATCCAGAGCTACGAGATGGGGCTGGTGATCCGGGTGATCACCGGTGTCAGCAGTGGATGCGTCATGGCGCAGTGTTCCAAGGTGGTGGCCACCACGTTTGAACCCAGGAAGAGGGCATCGGCCATGGGAGTGGTTCTGGCATCCCCGCCTTTCGGCATCACCCTGGCCCAGTCCCTGGGCGCTCCCTTAAATCAGTCCGTGGGCTGGAGAAACACCTTTTTGACAGTGGCGGCGGTTGCGGTTGTGATCGTGGCTATGATCGCCGTGTGGGTTCCCACGGCGGAGAAAAAGGCGGCTCCCACAGGCAGCGCGGCGAAAGCGGCGGCTCAGACGGCAGCAGCGGCTCCATCAAAGCAGGCAGGGCTTCTGGAGGGACTTGCAGGCTTCTTCACCAACAAGCAGCAGCTTCTCTTAGGGGCCAGCGGTTTTATGTTCATGTTCATCTCCGTGGGATTTGCCACATGGACCAACCGCTACGCCCAGAGCCTGGGATTTACCCCGGTACAGGGGGGTATGATCATCACCTGCTACAGCATCGCAGGCATTGCGGCCTCCTGCATCTCCGGTTCCCTGGCGGACAAGCTTCACTTCAGCCACCGGAACTTCCTTATATTAAGCCTGTCCCTCATGGGCGTCATGACTCTGGTATTTTCCTTCCAGACCAGCTACGCAGGGCTTATAGGGGTGGGAATCATCTACGGCGCGGTGTCCTACCTGCCCTCCACCCACTACACCACCTCCGCCATGATCCTGGCCGGGGAGCGGTATACGGCCACGGCGGCGTCCTCCCAGAACCTTCTGTTTCAGCTGGCCAGCTTTATCATGCCGGTGGTTGTGGGGCGTGCCATCGACGCCACAGGCAATTACAGCCTGATCTGGTACATTTTCTGCGGCTGCGCCGTTATTTCCGTATTATTCTGCTTCTTTGTTAAAAATGATAAATAACATATAAGGAAAGGAGTACATATGAAAGAAATAGTTCGAAACGTAATTACCATCCATGTAAATGGAAAGACCTATGATATTCCCGTGGGCCCGGGGCGGTATGAGATGCCTGAGAGCGAGACCCTGTCCCACACCCTGCGGGATCGTCTGGGGCTTACAGGCCTTAAGATCGGGTGCGATCAGGGAGCCTGCGGCTGCTGCACGGTGATCATGGACGGAAAGGCAGTCACCTCCTGCATGACCCTTACCATGGACTGCGACGGCGGCCGCATCACCACCATCGAGGGGCTGGCGGACCGTGCCACCGGGGAATTGGACGGGCTGCAGCAGGCATTTCTGGACAACTGCGGATACCAGTGCGGATTCTGTACGCCGGGGATTATCATGACGGCCAAGGCGTTTCTTGAAGAGCATGAGAATCCGACGGAGGAGGAAGTGAGGGAGGCACTGGCCGGCAATTACTGCCGCTGCGGCACCCACTATACGGCGGTTGAGTCGGTTATGGCTTATGTGCAGAAGAGGAAGGAGGAGCGTCAATGAGTGAACTGAAGTATGTAGGAAAAGAGACTGTCCGTCTGCTGGGACCGGACATTGTCACAGGAAAGGCCAGGTACACAGGGGATTTTAGGCTGCCGGGGATGCAGTACGGAAAGATCTTAAGAAGCCCCCATCCCTACGCAAAGATTCTGTCCATCGACGTGTCCCGGGCAAAGGCTCTGGAGGGAGTCAGCGCTGTGGTGACATGGCAGGATGTGGATCGGAACATCTACATCACCAACGGATTTACCCCGCCGAAGCATCACCACATTATGGATATGTATGTGCGGTTTATCGGCGACGCCGTGGCTCTTATCGTGGCGGAGACGGAGGATATCGCCATGGAGGCCATGAACCTTATCCACGTGGAGTATGAGGTGTTAAAGCCTGTGTTCACCATCGACGAGGCCATGGCGCCGGACGCTCCTCAGCTGTATCCGGAGTTCCCCGGCAACATCGCTCCCCACAAGAACAATCTGGATTTTGAGGTGGGGGATATCGCCAAAGGCTTTGAGGAGTCGGACGTGATCGTGGAGATTGACGCTTCCATGGAAAACGGACAGAACCCCCTTCCCGTGGAGCCGCCTACCATTATCTGTTCCTATGAAAATGACACCTACCGCTTTATCGCCTCCGCTGCGGCCCCGGCTTACTGCCACCAGAACGTGGCTTCATCCCTGAACGTGCCCTATGAGCAGGTGCGCCTGGAGGCTCCGGCCGTGGGAGGAAGCTTTGGCTCCAAGCTTTACAGCGGCAATGTGCAGTGTCTGGTGTTTGCGGCTATTATGGCAAAGGCCGCCCGGTGTCCGGTTTTGTTTACCTACACCAAGGAGGAGCATTTCGGTGTTCATCAGAACCGTATGTCCACCAAGGCCCACATCAAGTTCGGCATGAAGAAGGACGGAACGGCAAGCGCCGTGGAGATGACCCAGTACGCGGACGCGGGCGTCTGCGCCTCCACCCAGGAGTTCATGCTGGCAGTGGGAACCAACACGCTGCCTATCCTGTGCAAGACCGACAACAAGAGCTACCACGCCAAGGTGGTAGTGACCAACCATATCCCCTCCGGCTCCTTCCGGGGATACGGATATATGGAGTCCACGGCCCTCATCAGCCAGGCGATCTTTGAGGCCTGCGAGAAAATGGATATTGACCCGGTGGTCTACCTTGAGAAGAACGCCATGAGAAAGGGAGACCGGTATCACAATTCCATGGCCGGCGCTCACCCGTGGCAGGAAAACAAGACGGCGGACTGGTCCAACCTGGTGACGGAGACCGCCAGGGCCTTTCGGTGGAGCGAGCGGTTCAAAGGCTGGGGCGTTCCCACCTGGGTATCCCCCGACGGCAAGAAGGCCAGGGGCGTGGGTGTGGGAGCTGCAGGCCATTCTGACACAGGCGGCAAGCCGTCCAATGCCAACGTGACCGTCACCGGCCTGGGAGCCGTGTATCTGTCTACCTGTATGTCGGAGTTCGGCGCGGGAACCAGGGATGTGATGCTGAAGGTGGTGGCCGAGGAGCTGGGTATGCCGCTGGAATCCATCCGGGTCTCCGACGCGGACACGGGCATGACGCCGCCTGACTTCGGTTCCACCGGTTCCAGATCCACCTACTGCGGCGGTATCGTTGCCAAGAGGGCCTGTGAGGACGTGAAGAAGAAATTGTTTGAGCTGACCCACGAGAAGTTCGGGGTGCCGGAGGACGACCTGGGATTTGAGAAAGGGTTTGTGTACCGCATCTCCAACCCTGAGGAGAAGTACGGCCTGTTCCCCCATCTCATGGGAAAGGTGGACAGCGTCACAGGCTGCGGCCACTTTGACGGCGTCCACAACAGCACCATTTTCCATCTGCAGTTTGTGGAGGTTGAGGTTGACATGGAGATGGGAACCTTCCGCATTATCGACCACTTCGGCGGTTCGGACGCAGGGGTTATCGTGAATCCGCTGCCCCTTAAAAACCAGTGCCAGTCCTTCTTTGCCGGCATTGACATCGCCTGCATGGAGGAGACGGTCTGGGATCCCAATGATTTCCGTGTGCTCAACCCCAGCAATATTGACTATAAGACCAGAACTTTTAACGACGTGGTTCCCCATGACCACATAATCCTGGAGTCCATGAAGGACGTGGAGAATGATTATCCCTTTGGCGCAGTAGGCGTGGGCGAGCCTCTTCTGGCTCCCGGCGGCCCGGCGATCCGCATGGCCATCTACAATGCCTGCCGGATTAAGCTGAATTCGTATCCCTTTACGCCTGCGAAAGTCTTAGAAGCACTGAAAGAGAAGGAGGAACAGGAAGCATGAAAAATTTCGGATATATAACACCAAAGACCCTGGAAGAAGCTTCCGCACTGCTTAAAAACCCCCGCACCGCAGCCATGGGCGGCGGCACGGATCTGCTGGGCGTTATCAAGGACGGGCTGCTGCCAAGCCCTCCAAAGACCGTGGTGAATCTGAAAAAGCTTCCGGAGCTTTCAGGTCTTGAGGAGCGGGAAGACGGCCTTCACGCGGGGGCCTGCGTGACGCTTTCGGAGCTTTCGGAGAATGAGACTGTAAAGGCCAAATGGCCTGCCCTGGCGGATGCCGCCAGAAGCGTGGCCACACCGAATCTGCGCAACACCGCCACGTTGGGGGGCAACCTGTGCCAGGACATCCGCTGCTGGTATTACCGGTACCCGGAGATCTTAGGCGGCAGGATCAACTGTGCCAGGAAGGAGGGCCATCTGTGTTCGGCCATGATGGGAGAGAACCGCTACCACTCCATCTTCGGCGCCGCCAAGGTGTGCGAGACTCCCTGTACAGGCAGGTGCCCGGCCCACACGGATATCTCTGCCTACATGGAGCTTCTGCGGGCGGGAAAGGTGGAGGAGGCAGCCAGGGTTATCCTGGAGGTAAACCCCATGCCGGCCATCACCAGCCGCGTGTGCGCCCACTTCTGCATGGAGGGCTGCAACCGCAGCACCTACGACGAGAGCCTGAACGTGGGCGCCGTGGAGCGGTATCTGGGGGACTACATCCTGGAGCATAAGGATGTGTTTATGCAGGCGCCGGACAGGGAGAACGGGATGAAGGTTTCCATCATCGGCTCCGGCCCGGCAGGCCTGACTGCGGCCTACTACCTGCGCCAGAGCGGCTACAGCGTGACCATTTACGAGAAGCAGCCGGAGGCCGGCGGATGTCTGACCTACGCCATCCCGCCTTACCGCCTGCCAAAGGAAGTGGTGAAGGACTTTATCGGTGCGCTGGAGGCCATGGGCGTGAGATTTCAGTGCGGCTGCAGCATCGGCCAGGACAAGACACTTGATGAGATCGTGAAGGCCAGCGACAGCGTGATGCTGGATACGGGCACATGGAAGCGGCCCCTTATCGGTCTGGCCGGGGAGGAGCTGACAAGGTTCGGCCTGGAATTTCTGATGGACGTAAACAACTACGTCAGGGAGAGGCCGGGCTCCCGGGTTGTGGTGGTCGGCGGCGGCAATGTGGCCATGGACGTGGCCATCACGGCCAAACGCCTTGGCTGCCCGGAGGTTACCATGGTGTGCTTGGAACAGCGGGATTCCATGCCTGCCAATGAGGAGGAGATTACGAGAGCCCTGGAGGAGGGCGTGCTTATCCGCAACGGATGGGGCCCTAAGGAGGTTGTGCGCACCGACGGCAAGGTGAGCGGAATGGTGTTTAAGCACTGTCCGAAGGTGCTGGACGATACGGGACGGTTTAACCCTGTCTATGAGGAGGACAAGGTTATGGAGCTTCAGGCCGACATCATCATGATGGCTATCGGCCAGAAGGCGGACCTGGATTTCCTGGAGGGCGCTTACAACATCGAGACGGAGCGGGGAAGGATTAAGGCTCTGGAAGGGTGCCGCACCACAGAGGCGGGCATCTTTGCAGGGGGCGACGTGACCACAGGCCCGGCCACGGTTATCGGGGCTATTGCCTCCGGAAAGCAGGTCGCCGTCTCCGTGAACCAGTACTGCGGCTTGAAGGAACTTCCGGTTGAGAAGGCGGCCAGAGAGCGGCTTCATGAGAAGCTGGCGGCGTTTGACACCGGATGCCGCGGCGGCAGGGAGGCCGTAAAGTCTCCCATGCTGGAGGTCCATGAGAGGGATATGGACAAGGAAGATCTGGGCTGCATCGCTTCGGAGCTTGCAAAGGGCGAGGCAAACCGCTGCTTTAACTGCGGCTGTCTGGCGGTGAATCCCAGCGACACGGCCAACATCCTTTACGCTTTTAATGCTAAGATCGTGACCAACTACCGGACCATGGGGGCGGAGGAATTTTTCGGCGCCAACACCAAGGTGCAGGAGGTTCTGAGAAAGGGTGAGATCGTGAAAGAGATCATCGTTCCCTACCTGCCCAAGGGCGCTGTGGCCAGGTATGACAAGTTCCGCATCCGCAAGTCCATTGATTTTGCCGTGCTGGCCGTGGCCGGGTATTACCGGCTGGAGAAAGGCGTGGTGAAGGACGTAAGCCTGGTTCTGGGTGCCGTGGCACCGGTTCCCATGAAGATGAGGGAGGCCGAAAGCTACCTTCTGGGGAAGGAACTGACTGCCCAGACGGCGAAGGAGGCCGCCGAGATCGCGTTAAAGGACGCCGTTCCGCTGGAAATGAACGGGTATAAGATCGACATGGCCAAGGTTATGGTGCGGAGGTTCTTGGGATTTTAAGGTTACTGTTCCCCCCGGCTAATCACCACGCTGATTAGCCGGGAGGATGTACGTAATGGCAACGAACCAGGCCGCCCATCGCCGAAGGCGATTTGGAATGGTGGACTGGGTTACTGTTTACTGGGTACCAGTGAACAGTAACATTTTAAGAGATTAAGTGAAGAGATTGGGGATTGACGGTTGACGCTCCCGGGATTTTATGCTGTATGATTGGTGCAGGAGGAGTCCCGGGAGCGTGCGTC
>JAAWLV010000052.1 GCA_022798105.1 Hungatella sp. | reverse complement strand
AGGAACCATCTCCTGTCCGTGTTCAGCTTTGCCAAACATTCCGCAAAGCCCAGAAAGCGGGTCTTTGCTCCATGGCAAAATTCACCCTGACAGGGGATGGTTCCTCACGGGCAAGAGCAGGATTCGCTTTTTATGACATTGATTTACATGGTTAATAATTATAATCGAATTAGGCTGCATTTTTTACAACATTTTGTATCAGGTTTTTATAAAATTAGTAAGTTTTTGTAAGTTTTCCATTGATAGATGCTGTTGTGCATATCATCCCCTTTTTCATCAACACTACTACCTGCAGCAGGCCTGATGAATGGAAAAAACTTACCAATTTTCTTAAACGGCAGCTGAAAATTGGTAAGGCCTGTCAAGTTAACGGATGGGAACAGAAACCGCGTTCAGTCCATTGTCTATATCAGCGGGCTGGCCTCTTTTTCGCAGAATAAGCTTAGTCTGTGAAGCGCTCTGGTACAGGCAACATATAAGAGATTTTTATCATCTTCGGTATGATAATTCTGGCTGTCTGCATCGCAGATTAAGACGGCGTCAAATTCTAATCCCTTTGACATATATACCGGTATAATAAACACGCCCTGCAGCCCGGATACGCTCCCATTTGAGATTAATTGAATATCCAGTTTGTGTTTTAGAAGATGAAATAAATTGGTTGAATTTTTTTCGGTTTTACAAATTAGACCTATGGACTGCAGCCCTTTTTTCTGGCATGATTTTACTTCTTCAGCAATCTTATCAACAAGGTCGTCAGAATTGTCGGCGATGAACACTTCTGGATTCTCCCCATTCCGATTAAAACTTTTAATTTGCGGATTTTGTTCAATGAATTTTAAACTAAAATTCAGTATTTCGTTTGTACAGCGGAAACTTTTATCCAACATAATAAGTGAAGATTTTTTCTTGTTCAGTATTTTTTGAATTTGTCTGTAGAAAGATATATCCTCTCGTTTTGCAAGGGTTTGTTTCATATCTCCTAAAATTGTAAATTTAGCATTTGGAAATAATAAACCGAATATTTCGTATTGGAGCGGATAATAGTCCTGAGCTTCATCAATAACGACCTGCTTGATGTTTTTATACAGATTAGTTCCGTATATTTTTAAATAAAGATAAGTTATTGCTATTGCGTCATCATAATACAGACAGTCTGTTTCCAGATTTTCCCTGGTATATTCCCAGATTTCTTTTATATTTTCTAAGGGGGTATTGTTTTGTAAGAGACTGTAAAAATAGGCTTCATCGTTAAATAATATTTTATACAGCTCAACGACGTCAAGCTTTATAAATTTCTGCAGTTCCTGTTTTATTAAATACTTTTCTGATTTATGCCTCTGTCTTTTTCCTGTTCCAAATATCAGTTCGAGGGCGTAATCCTCTAATTGCTCCAATTTTATTCCTAATGGAGTTTCTGTTCTTCTTAAGATTTTATCCTTAAGAGCCTGCCTGTTTACGACACACGTTCCCTCGTAATAAACGTCGTCAAATTCTATCCACCGTTCTGGTATATCATAAAGAAACCGGTCCAGTGTTTCTAAAAAAAGTGATGACGTCTTAAATTCGACAGTGGACTTATAACGTTTATTGTATTGTGAGGGAGCAATCATTATTTCTAAAAACTCGTTTTTCGGCTGAATTTTCCTGTCTTTTATTATGGTACTAAGAATATCGTCAAATACAATCGAGACAACATTGCTTTCTCCCAATTCCGGCAATACATTTGAAATATATTGTTCAAATATAGAATTGGGAGAGATAATTATAATATTATTTGAGGACAATCTTGTTTGGAGGCCTTGATACATGAGATAGGCGGCTCTGTGAAGTGCAATAGACGTTTTACCGCTTCCTGCCACGCCCTGTACCATCAGCAGGTCATTTTCCATATCTCTGATCACAACGTCCTGTTCTTGCTGTATTGTTTCAACAATCGTTTTCATTGTGGCGGTGGTATTCTGTGATAACAGCTGTCTTAGGAATTCGTCTACTATCTGTACATCTGAATCAAAAAAATATTCCAGCGTTCCATTCTTTATTTCATACTGGCGTTTTAAATTGAGTTCGCCTGTAACCCGCCCGCATGGAGCGTCATAGAATGCTTCCCCTTTCATAAAGCGATAAAATATACTGGCAATCGGCGATCTCCAGTCATAAACAAACATCTCCTGAAAATGGTTTTTCCGCAGAGAAGAACGCCCGATATATATTTTTTCAAATTCTTCTTCATCATCAAATTTAAAATCAATCCGTGCAAAATACGGAGATTTTATCATATTCTGAAGCAAAACTATCTTATGCTCTTCTTCTTCATAATCTGCAAGTTTATCTGTAACAGGGTTAATATATTGGCTTAATTCGACAAGTGCCTCAAAGCCGTCTGAAGTGTATAAATTTGTAATCCTGTGTTCTGTGTTTTCACGTACTTCTTTTTTTGCTTCCGCGATTTCTGATTTCTTTTTTTCGGCTGATTCTTTTGCTTGTTTTAATTGTTCCTCGGCTAAAGATATGGTTTGCTTTAATCTGGTTTCTTCAAATTCTCTTTCTGTCTGATTATTTCCCATAATAACTATGACCTCCTTAAAAAGAAACGAAAAATAATTTATTGGAACATTGTCTGGCGTAACGGTTCACAGGGCAGCTGTGAACAGCAACAGTACAGCACACAGTGCAGCGATGTACTAGTTTAGCATACGTCAGAGTATATAAACAGTCTTGTATTTATGAAATATGTATGATATTATTAAGGTGGAAAGACGTAAGTTATACATTCCAAATTCCGTAAACATAGTTGGAATAAACATAGTTGTATGGTAAACAACAATAAAAAACCAGAACATAGCAGTCATGCCGCTGTGTTCTGATTTTTATTTACAGAGGATTGTCGGGAAGCTTCTGGTTCGCGCGGGTACGCATCAACTGGGAATCGCTGGAACAATAGAAAAAATAGAGGTGTTTTCCCCCCCACTCTGTGACAGTGGGGGAGGCAATCCAAAATACAAAAGCCAACAGGCATGTATCAGAGCAGGTAATTATTTTCCCGGTTTGCAATCTGTAAACCTGCCAATTTATAAGTTGCATATCCGCCTGCAACCAAAGGCTCTCTCTTGCAAATTTCTTCTGCCTGCTGGCGGCTATCGGTTTTTAGAATATACATTCCTGCCATTCCGGGATAACCTTTAAAGACACCGCAGATTTCCAGTATTCCTTCATCGTCCAGCTTTCTTATATTTTCGACGTGTTCCATAACTGCCTGCTTTGTCAGTTTGTTATAGGTCTTGCTTTTCTCAATCATCATCATGTACATCATGTTTTCCATTGATTAGTCTCCTTTCTATTTTTGGGTTGGTGCATGTCTTCGCCTTTGCCCTATTGCATTTGGAATATAAACAGTATATCATAGAATCATGACAAAAGCTGTCATGATTTTGGAAGGAGTTTAAAAATGTCAAAAGCAGAACGGCTTATTGAAATGATGATAACAATAAATGCAAAAAAGGATTTTACAGCAGGTGAATTAGCCGAAGAATTTTCTGTTTCAAAAAGAACGATTCTGCGTGATTTGCAGGAATTAGAGCAGGCCGGTTTTCCGATTTATTCTGAAGTTGGGGCAGCAGGCGGATATCATATCCTGAAAGAACGTATTTTGCCTCCTATTGTGTTTTCGGAAAACGAAGCAAAAGCTATATTTTTTGCATGCCAGGCTTTGGAATTTTACCGCGATCTGCCCTTTGAACAGGAAACCATATCTGTCTTGAAAAAATTTTTGAATTGTCTGCCGTTAGATGTGCAAAACAGTATTATGCAGATTCAAAACAAGGTAGTGTTTTGGGTTCCGGACAGGCATTGTGATTCTCCAATGCTTAAATCAATGTTTCAGATTGCCGTAAGCCGTCATGCCGCAACAATCCGGTATTCCTCAACATATTCTGAACGCACACGCACGATTATACCTGTCGGCTTATACGCCATGAACGGGCTTTGGTATTGTCCTGCCTACTGTACGTCGGCAAAGCAAATCCGGGTATTCCGGGTTGACCGTATCAAAGAGATTCTGGAGGAAAAGCCCTGTCCAAAAGGGAAATATCCTGTTCCCGGGTCAATTCAGGAGTATCTTGAAAAGACAGAGATGGAAAATGATTTCCGCGTGAAAATCCAGCTTACAGATATAGGTGTCAAACGGTGTGAAAGCGAATGTTTACTTGCAAGGGGACTGAAAACACTTCCAACAGGAGGCGGGATAATCGACATGGAAATCAATCATGCCGCATTAGAATGGGTTGCCGATTATCTATTGCCCTTTGGGAACAACGCCGCGGTATTAGAACCGGCAGAACTGACAGAGCTGATACAGAAAAAAATATACGAACTATATCAGCATTATTGCGGCTCATAATATGGCGTCTTCTTTTACTGCCATAAGCAGGCTGCGGGGGGGAGACAGAGGAAAAAGGATGGAGCGGTTTAGGCTCCATCCTTCGGGAGAGTGTGTGCCGTTGGCACATAGGTTGTTATTTTTCTTCCACACAGCTTTGGGCAGCTATGCGGCCGAAGATTGCGGTGTCCGGCACGGCCACGGAACCGAGACGGTTGCCGCCGTGGATGCCTCCGGTTACCTCGCCGGCTGCGTACAGTCCGGAAATCGGCTGTCCGTCGGTGTCTATGACACGGGCATCCGTGTCGATCTGCAGTCCGCCCATGGTGTGGTGTACGGACACCACGCTGGAGAACATGAAATAGGGTCCCCCGCCGATCTGGTTTAAGTTGTCGGTGCGGCCGAAATCCGTGTCCTCACCGGCCTCAACCAGGCTGTTGTAGTGTTCAATGGTCTCCTTCACCGTGTCTGCGGGAACATCGAAGTGGGCGCAGACCTCATCCAGGGTGCCAACAGCTAGTACGCCGCTTTTCTGGCACTGTTCAATTTCCGCGCCGTAAGTTTCATAAAGCTGCTGCTCTTCGATTACGGCTGCATCTACGATCTCATAGACCATGCACAAAACGCTTGCCCTCTTTGTTCACCGGCAGTGCGGTGGAGTTTAATCGGGCGTAGTCGATGTAGTAGTAGTTGCCTGTAGCCGGGTTATTGACCGGATACAGCTGAATGTGCTCCATTCCCACAGTGTTGGCTCCGATGCCTGCAGCCATGCGGATACCGTCGCCGGTGATGGCCGGGCTGTTGGTGGAGGGGATGGACTCATCCAGGGTAGGCCACATGGTATTGTACTCCTGGCGCATTTCGATGTTGTTGCCGAAGCCGCCGCTGGCAATGATCACGCCTTTTCCTGCGTTGAAGGTGAAAGCGGCTCCGTTTTTGTTGAGGGCGTTTACCCCGATGACCCGGCCGCTGTCATCCTGAATCAGATCCGTGGCCTCAGTCTGCAGGTAGATGTCAACTCCCAGCTCACGGGCCTTGGCTTCCAGTGCGTCCACATAGGCCGGGCCGTCGCCGACGGGCCAAGTGGTTTCGGCCGGAGTATCGGCAGATGACGGTGCGGCCGGCTTTGGCCCGCATGCGGATAAAAACAGCGCGCCGGTCATCAGAAGTGCTGCATAACGTTTTTTCATGATAATCCTCCTAATGTCTTGTAAATTATTTTATTTGATATTATTATAACAATGGAGAGACCTGGCAGAAATGGACAAATGTTTCAGCCTTTTGTACTTTTTAACAGGAAGCGGGGGCAGGACTTGATAAAGTGGAATTTTCGGATACGAACAAAAATTTATCTGTTTTTCGGCGTATGTCTGGCGCTGATTTTTACATCCCTGACTTTGTTCGTGACTCTGGTGATGAAACCTGAGGCAGTGGAGAACGCGTCCTTTGCCATCAGCCAGATCAACGAGTCCAGGGCGGAGGAAGTAAATGCCTGGGTTGGCAAGAAGGCGCTGGAGTACCGGATCATCTCGGCGATCCCGGCATTTTCGTCTATGGATGTGCGGGCGATTACGCCGCTGATCGACCGGTTTACCAGCCTTTACATAAAAAACGGGGAGGTCATGGAGACCTTTACCTACATCGGCAGGAACGGTTTCTGCTGGATCAACAATGAGGCTATGGAGGAGCTGATGGACTACAATGACTACCGGACGGCCTATGAATCGGAGCAGGAATTTGTTATCGGGCTGCCAAAATGGAACCGAAATAACCGGGAGGTGATGCTGTTTTACTACCCGGTGGTGGGATACGGCGGTGTCAGGGAGGCCCTATATGCCAGGCAGGCTATCCGTCACAATGTAGATTTTTATCTGCTAAAGCCGGTGGAGGACGAGGAATTTCAGGAGATTATGGAGCAGGCGGCTGCTCTCTACAGCGAGCGGCTGGAACATCAGAGTATCCTGAACCGGTATGAGGCGAGACAGTTGAAACCTCAGCCGAAATCTTCGGTGATTGAGTACATCAACACCCATTTTACATGGAAAGAACTGTCCTCGGAAATGATTGAGGAAGCATTTCATTTAAGCCGGACCGCGCTCTTTAAACTGATGAAAGATCTGACCGGGATGAGTCTGGTGGAGTATGTGACCTCCCTCAGGATTGACTATTCCATGCGGCTTCTCAAAGGGGATAAGCCTGTAGGTGAGATTGCCGTTCTCTGCGGCTATGGAGATCCGTATTATTTCAGCAGGGTATTCAAGAATTCCGTACAGGGAACAGGAGCAGACGGCGGAACAAAAAGAGACGGCCCAGTGCGATATTCTGATTCTGGGGGCGGGCGGCGCCGGCCTGACCGCGGCCATCGAAGCCCGGTCAGAGGGGGATGAGCAGGTGATTGTCCTGGAGAAGATGTCGTTTGGAGGAGGAAACACCCGGATGTCCGGCGGAGAGTATGGAGCTTTGGGAAACTGGGTGCAGAGACAAATGGGGATGGAGGGCGATAGCGCGGAACTGTTCTTTAAAGATATATATGAGGGCGGAGGAAAGAAGGGCAACCCGGAATTGATCCGGGTGCTGGCGGAAAACGCTCTGCCCAATGCCCTGTGGCTTCGGGACTATGTGGGGGTAAAGTATAAGGATTACCAATCCTGGTACGGCGGGCACACATTGGCGCGGACCCTGTGGCCGGCAGGGGACGGCCCCCAGTATGTGGACACTCTCATTGACAAGGCTTTGGACCTGGGGGCGGAGATCCATTATAACACCAGGGCAGAAAGGCTTTTAACAGACGACCGGGGCCGGGTTATCGGCGTCCGGGCCAGAAGGGGAGGAAAGGTGGTGGAGTACCGGGCAGAAAAGGGCGTGATTCTGGCTACAGGCGGCTTTGGGGCCAATGTGGCTATGAGGATGAAGTATGATACCAGATGGCACAGCCTGGATGAGAGTATTCCCACAACCAACTCGCCTGCGATTGTGGGGGACGGGCTGGTGATGGCAGAGGAAGCAGGAGCAAACCTGATTGGGATGGGGGATATTCAGCTTTACCCCATTAATAACCCGGCTACAGGCAACTATTATTTCATGGACTATGCCCGGCTCAACTCCAACGCGCTGCTGATCAACCGGAACGGGCAGAGGTTTGTGGACGAGAAGGGAACCAGAGACCGGCTGGCGGAGGCGATATTTGTCTTCGGAGGCGCTTCGCAGTACCATCGCCCGATTCAACAGATTGGCGGAGAGCGGGGAAGACACGGATTTCGGCAGGCTCAACAATCTGGAGAAGATAGGCGGCGGCCCCTACTATATGTTCCAGTGCGTGGTCTCTGTTCATCACACCATGGGCGGTGTGGAGATCGATAAAAACGCCCGGGTTCTGGACACATCCGGCAAGGTTATCCCGGGACTTTTTGCGGCAGGGGAGGTGACAGGAGGAATTCACGGGGAGAACCGTCTGGGTTCCATGTCCATGCCGGATACGGTTACCTTTGGGCGGATCGCGGCCCGCAGCGTGTGGGACGGCGTATAGGCAGTTTATCAAAAATGGGAGGAAAAGGCATATGATGTTCGATAGGCTTTATGATTTGGCGTTCCAGTACAAAAAGACAAGGCTGTGGGAGAAAATAGGAGGTGCTCATATTTTTGCCGTAAAACTGTCTGATGACAGGATCGGCTATATTTCTGTCATGATGGCTCACGAGGGAGTCCACGGACTGTGCCTGTACATAGGGGATGAAGGCTTTTGGACCTTCTGGAACCTGTGGAAAGCAGGCGGGGCCAGGTTTTACGACCAATTTTATCTGGAAGAGTTGATGGAATTAAAATGCCTCCAGTGCACTTTTGAAAGTAAGGAGGGGTTGTCTGCCGAAGAACATGAGAGAGCGAAAGCTTTTGTGCGGTCCCACGGTATAAAGCTGGGAGGAAAATATGCGTATCCCAGATTTGGAAAGAAGGAACCTTACTGCGTGCCGTGGGATCTGCAGACAGAGGATGAGGCGGACTGCCTCTGCCTGTGTCTGTCTGCAGCTGCATGGATAGCAGATTCTTTGGAGGGAAGCGGCGGGGCGAAGTTAAACCTGGATGAGATAAACGGGGAGACAAAAACAATTCCCATGGTCGAGGTAAAGGACGGTGTGCATGTACTGTCACAGACAGAGCTTCCCCAAAATGAGCCGCCCAGATGGCCGGAACCGAAGCGGTACAATGAGATCACCGCGGCGAACCTGAAAAAGGCAAAAAGGCAGGGAATCTGGCAGTGTGAAATTGTAAGGTTTGGGGAACCGGTTCAGGGCGGCCCGGAGGACATACCGGCTTTTCCGGTGATAGTTTTATCGGTGGAAGCCGAATCAGGGTGGGTTCTGCCTACAGAGCCTATGATGTATTACGAGAAAAATCCGGAGGAACTTCTCAACAGGATGCTGGAGGCATTTGTGCGGCAGGGGCTGTGTCCGGAAAAATTGGAAGTGAGAGATGAGCGCACCTTTGCCCTTGTAAATGTATGCGCGGAGAAACTGGGGATTTTGGTGACCATGAAAAATACTCTGCCAGAGCTTGAAGACGCCCGGATGGATCTTTTAACGAAAATGGACAAGGGACCGGAGGGGAAACTGGCTCAATTTATCAGGATGGTGAACATGCTTGCTGATATGAACGGCGGCAGGCTTCCGGAGGAGATTATGAGACAGATGGAGGCCCTGGAGGCTTTTGGGCTTTTGCCGGTGGAACTGGTTGAGATGCTGGATGAGACGAGAGCTCTTACGTCGGAATACAACGCCAGGAAAGCCGGCATGAAAGCGATTGTAAACAAATCATACGTAATCAGTGTTTCTCTTGCCAGGGGATGCTACCGTCATATCCGGATTTCGGGAACACGCATGTTATGGGATCTGCACCGGGCCATCATAGAAGCCTTCGGATTTGACGACGACCATGCCCACGCGTTTTTTTTGGATAATGTGAAGTGGAGCGATAGGGAAAGCTACTACACGGAGAGGGTGGGGGACGGAGGCTGGACTACAGAAAACACCCGGTTAGGAAGTGTAGGCCTGCACAAAGGGAAGGCTTTCAAATATGTGTTCGATTTTGGGGACGAGTGGGTGTTTCAGTGCAAGGTGCTGAGGGAGGAGCCGGGAGATTCAGGAGAACCCCAGGTTATAAGAAGCAAGGGGGAGGCGCCGTCTCAGTACGGAGAGTGGGATGATGAGGAGGACTGGTAGATGCCTGGGTCCATGGATAGAAATAGGTAAAACGAAAAGAATATTAAACTTACCTTAAGATACTTGCTTTTTCCCATAATTTGGATTAATCTAGGGACAGGCATCGGCCGGCAGTTCCATTTTTGAAGGCCGAAGTAATTTTTTATATTCAGGGGAGGAGAGGGATTGAGAAACGTGAAAAAGAGGATCATACCAGGGATGATCTGCGGGGCAGCGGCGGCCATGATGCTTTTGTGGTCCGTTCCGGCCCTGGCCCAGGAGACATCGGACCAGGAGGCGCCGCGGAATCAGTGGATCGACATGGAGAAGGGCCCGGGAGAAGCACGCTGGGTGGATGAGAACGGTGTAATATCAGAAACACCAGGGGTAAAACCCGGTCAGACCGGTCAGCAGAAAGATGATTCATGGCAGGTTGGACCCGGTTATGCCCAGCAGGCCGGGGAACAGGAGGCAGGCCAGACCAATCAGGAGACGGCAGAAGGAGCGGGGCAGGAGGGCCAGGGTACCGGGGCAGACATAGCAGGACAGACCGGTCAGGATGCCGGAGCGGAAGCATCCGGGCAGCAGACCCAGGAAAACGGGGCAGGGGAGACTGGCCAGCCGGCTCAGGACACATCCGCGGCAGAGGCAGGCCAATCGGGCCAGCAGGCTTCCGGCCGGGTGATCGATCCTGGACGCCCTATGGTGGCGCTGACTTTTGACGACGGTCCTTACGCCCCTGTGGGAAACCAGATTATGGACTGTCTGGCTGTGTATGGCGGAAAAGCCACTTTTTATGTGGTGGGCAACCGCTGTGCTTCTTACCAGGCAGAGATGCAGAGGATGGCAGCAGAGGGCCATGAGATTGGCAATCACACTTACGAGCATAAATACCTTAATAAATTAGGCGCTGACCAGATTCAGTATCAGGTTAATAAGGGAGCAGAGACTATTCAGGCTGCCAGCGGCGTAGCTCCAGCCACGGTGAGACTGCCAGGAGGCAATAAAAATGCCACAGTCCTGGCCAATGTTCACGCTCCTATAATCATGTGGAGTATAGACACACTGGACTGGAAGACAAAAAATACCCAGAGTACGGTGGACAAAGTCCTGGGAACCGTGCGGGACGGGGATATTGTGCTGATGCATGAGCTGTACAGACAGACAGGAGACGCTGCGGTGCAGATTATTCCCGCACTGGTGGCACGGGGATTTCAGCTGGTGACAGTCAGCGAGCTGGCACAGTACCGGGGCGGGCTGCAGGGCGGCCGGATTTACAGCGCTTTTCGTCCTTAGACTGGGAAGAAAGGCTGTATTTTGGCAGATATATGTTTATTGGGCTGCGGAGGGTTTTGTCCTGTTTAACACTGTGTAGCACAAAAACGCCCCTGCGCATACGGACATAAGGTAAATGCAAATCCCCGGCATCACCCCCATAGCCAGAGAAATCTGGCGGAACACTACCTGGGTTATGGGATAGTAGGGGGAGATGTAAAACATATCAGCTTTTCCGTCGGTGAGCACATTGATGGCTGTGGCGATCAGGCAGAACACGAAAAACAGGGGGATGGTGTACAGAAAATCCCGCGTGGTTTTCCGGGTCAGCCCGGCGCCGGCGCAGAAAAACGCTATGAATACCAGGAAGATATGCCACCCAAAGCCATGGAGCGTTAAGGTCCAGTAGGGGTGCATTAGGCCGGAAGGCTCTGTGAGGGCCATGATTCCGCCTAAAAGTCCGAAGGACTCCAGATAAGCCGCGGCGGTCCTTCGGGGAATCCCTCCGGGCAGCAGCGGGAACACAAGGCATAAGTACATGGGAGTACTGCAAAGCTGAAAGGGAAAATACCACCAGTCATAGCGCCCGTGATTGACTATTTCATAGAGAAACAGCTGTTTATACAGTTCACCGGTTCCAAGGAGGACTCCGCATATCCACAGAATGAGACAGGCATGGGATTTATAATGCCGGGCAAGAAAGCGGGCCAGGAAACCGGCGATAAGAAGGCCGGAGAGGGAAACCATGACATGAAAGGCAGACCAGGGCGCAGGGGGAGTCATGGGCCATGCGGTTTTCTGAAGAAAGCCCGGCAGGGCTGCCTGCGCGGTGCAAGAGATCATAGGAATAAACGTACCGGAAAGCATGGTTCCAATCCCTCCTTTACATCCTTAAATCCTTTCACGGTTCTTACCCTCAGCGGATAAAGGGCGTATATCCCTTGTCCGCTGAGGGTATTGTTTCTGATTGGCAAATCAAATTATAATCATAAAAAGTATACCTCAAATTTTATGCAGGATCAATGGCCCGGTTCCCGCAAAGGGCAGAAGAAAGTGTAACGATTTTAAATGGGTATATGCGGTTACGTTCACAGGGTATTTGTAAACAGTAACTGGAAACATGGGCATTTCACAGCATATTTGGTAAAAATTTTACTTGATAAATCTGAAAAATGCTATATAATGTATTACTAGCAATGTGAAGTTTATGCATTGCTATGCATATATATGAGGAGGATACTATTATGAAAAAACAGGTAATAGCACTTTTGACAGCAGCCATGATGGTTGGTGCCATGGCAGGATGCGGAGCCGGCGGATCGGACACGACGACAGCAGCGGACACCACCGCGGCGGAGACCACCACAGCAGGGGATACGGCGGCAGATACGGACACCGAGGCTGAGGCAGAAGACGGGGCAGAGACCACGGCGGCAATTGGCGGGGAGGGAAAAGTCCTGGTTATGGCTACCAACGCGGAGTTCCCGCCCTATGAGTACCACGACGGCGGCGACATCGTAGGAATCGACGTTGAGGTGGCAGAGGCCATTGCCGGGAAGCTGGGCATGACCCTGGAGGTTGAGGATATTGCCTTCGACTCCATCATTCCGGAGCTGGAGAGCGGCAAGGCGGATATCGGCGTTGCCGGTATGACCGTAAATGAGGACCGTTTAAAGAACGTGGACTTTACAGATCCATACACAACAGCTTCCCAGGTAATTATTGTAAAAGAGGACAGCGAGATTGCAGGCCCGGATGATCTGAAGGGCAAATATATCGGCGTTCAGCTGGGAACCACCGGCGACATCTACGCTTCCGACTATGAGGCTGACGGCTCTACCATCGAGCGGTACAACAAGGGATTTGAGGCGGTTCAGGCGATGCAGCAGGGCAAGATTGACGCCGTGGTGATCGACCAGGAGCCGGCAAAAGTCTTCGTCTCCCAGAATGAGGGGATCAAGATTCTGGATGAGGCGCTGACTGTGGAGGAGTACGCCATTGCCGTCAAGAAGGGCAACACAGAGCTTCTTGACCAGGTAAACGGGGCGCTGGCCGAGCTTAAGGAGTCCGGCGAACTGCAGGCGATCATTGACAAATATATTTCAGCAGAATAATACATTTCAGCAGAATAAAGGAATAGGGAACGAATACCATGAGTGAAAAGTTCAGGGCTGATTTTTATCAGAATTTTATTGAGGACGACCGTTGGAAATACATTGTAAACGGCTTGGGCAATACCATTAAGATTACGCTTTTTGCGGTGCTTCTGGGCATTGCCCTGGGATTTTTGGTGGCGATCATCCGTTCCACTTTTGAAAAGACCGGCAAGTTGAAACTGTTAAACCTTCTGTGCAGGGTTTATCTGACGGTCATCCGGGGAACCCCGGTGCTGATTCAGCTTCTGCTTATTTACTTCGTGGTGTTCGGTTCCGTCAGGATTGACAAGTCTCTGGTGGCCATACTTGCTTTCGGCATCAACTCCGGGGCCTATGTGGCGGAGATCTTTCGAAGCGGGATCATGTCCATTGACAACGGCCAGTTTGAGGCGGGCCGCAGCCTGGGGTTCAATTACACCCATACCATGCTCTACATCATCATGCCCCAGGCATTTAAAAATGTGCTTCCGGCCCTTGGTAATGAGTTTATCGTGCTGCTAAAGGAGACGTCTGTGGCCGGATATATCGCCATCCAGGATCTGACCAAAGGCGCGGATATTATCCGAAGCCGTACATACAGCGCGTTTATGCCCCTTATGGCGGCGGCAGTGATTTACCTGGTGATGGTAATGATTTTCACTTACTTTGTACAGAGGCTGGAGAGGAGGCTTAGGAGCAGTGACCACTAATGGGAATAATGCGCTGATCCAGGTGCAGCACCTGGGAAAAAGCTTTGAGAAGCTGGATGTCTTGAAGGATATCACCGTTGATATCCACAAGGGCGACGTGGTGTGCGTCATTGGGCCTTCCGGCTCCGGAAAGAGCACGTTTCTGCGGTGTTTAAACCGCCTGGAGGAGCCTACCTCCGGGAAGATCTTCTTTGAGGGCGTGGATATCACGGACCCTAAGACGGACATTGACAAGCACCGCCAGAAAATGGGCATGGTGTTCCAGCAGTTTAACCTGTTTCCTCACATGACCATTATGAGAAACCTTACCATTGCTCCCATGAAGCTTCAGGGGCGGAGCCAGAGCGAGGCGGAGGCAGAGGCCAGGAAGCTTTTAGAGCGGGTGGGCCTTGCAGACAGGGCACAGGCTTATCCCAGCCAGCTGTCGGGAGGCCAGAAACAGAGGATCGCCATTGTGCGGGCCTTATGTATGCGGCCGGAGGTTATGCTCTTTGACGAGCCTACGTCCGCCCTGGACCCGGAGATGGTGGGTGAGGTCTTGAATGTTATGCGGGACCTGGCCAGGGAGCGGATGACCATGGTGGTGGTCACCCATGAGATGGGATTTGCCAGGGAGGTGGCTGACAGGGTCATGTTCATGGACGGCGGGTATTTTCTGGAGGAGAACGCGCCGGCAGAGTTTTTTGCCAATCCGAAGAATGAGAGGCTTAAGAACTTTTTGAGTAAGGTTTTGTGACGGGCGGCGGAAATCCGTCGATATGTCTGGGGTTTTTGCGGGATGTTTCTGTGGAATAAAAAGAGACCTGTATCGTAGTTCCCTGCCCGGGGCTGCTCTGCAGGTCAATTTTTCCATTTAAATATTGTACGGCGTGTTTCACAATGGAAAGCCCCAGACCCGTTCCGCCGGATTCTTTGGAACGGCTTTTGTCTACCCGGTAAAACCGTTCAAATATCCTTGCATGGTGTTCCGGCGGTATGCCGATCCCCGAATCCTTCACGGCAATCACGGCATCATTTTCCTGCCTGCTTATGGCTATTTCTACCGTACCGCCGTTTTGATTATATTTGACAGCATTATCACAGAGGTTAAATATAATTTCCGTCAGAAGCCGGCGGACACTTTTTACACAGACGGTTTCTCCTGTTAAAGTCACTTCAATCCCTTTTGCCGCCGCTATATCTGCCAGTCCTGCCGTTACGTCAGACGCCACTTCATATAAATCAACCTGTTCAAAAGGCATATCGCACCTCTCATCCAGCTGGGATAAACGGATAATATCATCAATCAGTGTTACAAGCCTTCCTGCCTCTGTGCGGATATGCCCTACAAAACGTGTCATATCCTCCGGTTTTACAAGACCGTTTTCCATCAGCTCCGCACTCCCCATTATGGATTGCAGGGGCGTTTTCAGCTCATGGGATACATTAGCCGTAAATTCCCGCCTGTTTCTCTCCGCAAAAGCCGCTTCCGTTATGTCAAAAGCAAGTACCACCGCCCCGATCACAGAACCGTTTGATTCAATCCGGTTGATATGAAGCCGGTATTCTTTTCCTCCGCGTTCCATACGGACTTCGCTGTGTCCGCTTGAAAATGCGTCTTGTATTGCACGGCTTACATCCAGGCCGCGTTCCACTGTCAGAAAATCTTTTCCTTTACAGAAATGGCCTGTATGGAACAGCTTAAGCGCGGCAGGATTGATGTTCAGGATGATATTTTTCTCATTCAAAAGCACAAGTCCTTCCGTCATGCCCTGGGTAATCTGTGTAAATTCATCATGTTTCCTTTGAAGTTCCGACAGCTGCATATCAATCTGCCTGTGCTGTTTATTGATACGGTTCAGCAGGGGAGCTAATTCCTCATAAGTATTATTTTCCAACGGCTTTTCTAAATCAAGGCTGTTCAGCGGCTCCGTGATATGTTTCGAAATACGGCCTGCCAATACTCCCGATAAAATGAGGGTTACAGCAGCCACAATCAGAATCGGCTGTATCATTCCCAAAACAAGTACCCATATCGTAACGCTGCTGACAGAAATCCTCAATATTGAGCCGTCCTTCAGCCGTCTTGCACAGTAAAGTGTTTTTTCTAAAAGCGTTGCGGAATAACGCGAACTTTTTCCCTCTTTATTTCGCAGAGCTTCCTGTATTTCTTCCCTGTCCCCATGGTTCTCCATGCGCTTCCCGTCAGACTGGGTATCATATAGGACCTCTCCGTTTTCAGCAACCCATGTCAGACGGTACTCCCTTGACGGTAATTCCTCCAGATAGTTTTGTCCATTCTTTTCAACGGCTACGGCAGCCAAAGACAGCTCATCCTCCAACTGTTTCCCCTGGACATCACTGAAATATTGGTAAAGACATCCCATGATGATGACAAGGCTTGCAATTAGGACAGCCCCTGCCACAGCCATGATTGATTTGAAAATTTTCTTTGTCATGCCTGCACCTCGAATCTGTAACCAACCCCGCGCACTGTTTCAATCATCTTCCCGTAATCTCCCAATTTCACGCGCAAGGTTCGGATATGCATATCAACCGTCCTTGTTTCACCTACATAATCAGCGCCCCAAATCTGACTAAAAAGCTGGTCACGGGTAAATACAATGCCCGGACGGGAGAGAAACAGCCGAAGAAGTTCAAATTCTTTTAAGGTAAGCTGAATGCGTTCCTTGTCAACAGCAACCGTATGCTCATCTAAATTTACCACAAGGCTTCCTGCTTTCAAAAGATGATCGGTCTCTGTGGGACTGCACCGGCGAAGTACAGCCTTCACACGGGAAACCATTTCCATCATTCCAAAAGGCTTTACAAGATAATCGTCCGCCCCCAGATCAAGGCTCTGGACCTTATCGTATTCCATGCCTTTTGCTGTTGCCATGATAACAGGAATCCGGCAGGTGTCAGGATTGCCTTTTAAAAATTTCAGCAGTTCAACGCCGTCCTCCCCAGGCAGCATAATATCAAGAATGATCAAGTCCGGCTTACTCCCGGATAAAGCGCCGCGAAAGGCGCGGGCATCCGAAAAGCCCTCTGCCTCAAAATCAGTGGAATGAAGCGTATATACCTCAATATCCCGAATGCCCGCATCATCCTCTACACACCATATTTTCATAGACCCGCTCCTAAAAGTCACTTGTTTTTTTGTGTTCTCCCGTCACGGAAAAAGCCACCCACTGCGCAATATTTACCGCATGATCCCCAATGCGCTCAAAATATTTGGCAATCATCAGTAAATCCAGTGCATACCCTCCGTCTGTGGGGTTTTCTGCTATCAGTTTCATTAATGATGACTTGACCTGTAAAAACAAATCGTCAACCACATCGTCACGGTCGATTGCCGCACCGGCCAATACCACGTCCTGCTTTACAAAAGCGTCAATGCTCTCTGTAACCATTCGGCTGGCCGCATCTGCCATGAACCGGATCTGTTGACACTCCCCGCCGGTCCTTCCGCCAAGAAATATGATGATTTCCGCAATATCCGCTGCCTGTGTTCCGATACGTTCCATATCGGTAATCATTTTAAGGGCTGCGGAAATCTGCCGCAGATCCTTTGCCACAGGCTGTTGCTG
>JAAWLV010000051.1 GCA_022798105.1 Hungatella sp. | reverse complement strand
GGGCTCATCGGAATGTTTGGCATATCTGAACACGGACGGGACATCCCTCCTTCTCTGACTGGACCACGACAATCCCCGCCCCAACTTTACTCACTCAATAATACAGCAATAGGACGAAATGAACGCTCCGGTTTATCCGGGTTAGGGAGGTATTGATTAATGGAGAGAACAGATAAAAAATTCCTGTTTGGGGTCATAGGCCTGGATCATGACCATATTTACGGTATGTGCGACGGACTTTTGGAGGCGGGGGCTGAGCTGAAGGCTGTTTATGATAAAGATGCGCAGAAGACGGCGCAGTTCTGTCAAAAATATCCCGGAGTCCGTCCTGCAAGGTGTGAGGAGGAGATTCTTGTAAATAAGGAGATAAGCCTGATTGCAAGCGCCATTAAGCCGGATCTCCGGTGCGGGCTGGGGATTCGGGCCATGAATCTGGGGAAGGATTTTTTTGCGGACAAGCCGGGGATGCTGACTTTAAGTGAGATTGAGCAGGTGAGGCAGTGCCATAAGAGGACGGGAAGAAAGTACATGGTATATTTCAGCGAAAGGATTCATGTGGAGGGAGCCCTGTTTGCCCAGCAGCTGATCGAAGCCGGCGAGATCGGGGAGGTTCTTCAGGTGACGATTCTGGCGCCTCACAGGTTAAGAAAGACTGCCAGGCCAGAGTGGTTTTTTACAAAGGAGCAGGGGGGCGGGATCATTACGGATATCGGAAGCCACCAGATTGAGCAGTTCCTTGCCTACACAGGGGAGGAGGAGGTATCCGTTCTCCACAGCGCGGTGGCCAATTACGCCAACAGGGAATATCCGGATTTTGAGGACTTCGGTGAGGCCGTGCTGCGGACGGGGAGCGGTGCAACCTGTTTTTTCCGGGTGGACTGGTTTACGCCGGACGGTTTGGGCACATGGGGGGACGGCCGGGTGTTTATCATGGGAAGCAGAGGGAGTATTGAGATCCGAAAGTACATCAATGTGGGGGAAACCCGTGACAGAGATAACGTGTTTCTCGTAACGGCTGACAGGGAGCAGAAATTTACGGTTACAGGAAAGGTGGGATTTCCGTTTTTCGGTGACCTTATTTCAGACTGCATAAACCGCACGGAAAAGGCAATGGCCCAGGAGCATGTACTGAATGCCATGGCCATTGCCATCCGGGCGGAACATACGGCGCAGAGGCTTTAAGCTTTATTCCTGCACATTGATGATGACTTTCATGGTGGACTCCCGGTTTTCATCAATATACCGGTAAGCCTCCAGATAGTCCCGAAACGCAAAATGTTTGGAAACCAGAGGGGCCAGCAGGACCTTCTTCTCGCTGACAAGACGGATTGCCTCTATGTAATCCTCGTTGCGGTACATCATGGAGGTGTTGAGATCCAGCTCATGGTCGTTTAACACGGCCAGATCCACCTTGGCCTCCCCGGCAAATACGGCTACCAGGATGATGGTGCTGCCTTTTCTGGCGTATTTGACGGCCTGCCCCATGGTGGTGTTGTTGCCGGCACAGTCGTAGATCACGTCGGCCTTGTCCGGTCCGAAACATTCAATCATGGCATCGCCGAAATCAGCCGTCTTTGTATTGACACAGAAGTCCACGCCGCATTCTTTGGCTTTGGCCAGACGGATGTCGCTGATATCCGTGATCATGACACTGCGGGCTCCCATACCCTTGGCTGTCTGGGCCACCAGGATTCCGATGGGACCTGCGCCTAAAACGGCGATTTTCTGCCCTTTCATGTCTCCTGCCCTTCTCACTGCATGGACAGCCACGGCCAGGGGCTCGATCATGGCCCCTTCGTCAAAGTTCATCTCCTGGGGAAGGAGGGTAACCTTTGAGGCGTCCACGGCAAAATAGTGGGAAGCCACGCCGGTGGTCTGGAATCCCATGACCTTTAAACTCTCACAGAGATTGTACTTGCCGTGGCGGCATGGGTGGCACTGGCCGCAAACCACCTGAGGCTGGATCGTAACCTTCTGGCCCGGTGCAAATCCCTCCACGCCCTCTCCAAGTTCGGCGATCTCGCCGGACACTTCATGGCCCTGGGTAACGGGGTAGGAGGTAAACGGGTGCTCCCCGTGATAGACATGGATGTCGGAGCCGCACACGCCGATTTTCATGATTTTAACCAGAACCTGCCCCTTTTCGGGTTCCGGAACGGGAATTTCGCGGAACAAAATCTCTCCCGGGGCTGTCATGACCTGCTGTAACATAGATAGATACACATCCTTTCTCATATTCGGTTTATAAACTTATGGTACTATAAAACGTCAGAAAAAACAATACGAATCGCCGGGCCGATTGGCTGCGGGCCCAGACAGGGCATAGGAAAAGACAGATATTTATTTTTTTGCTTGACATGCCACCGGGGGGCAGGTTTAAAATAGACAGTACCCGAAGGGAATACATAATAAGGAGAAGAATGATTATGAAAAAGAGGATTATTTCCTGGGGCCTTGCAGCGGCCATGGCAGTGAGCCTTGGAGGATGTTCGTCCGGCCAGCCCCAGGAGAGCACAAGCGCCCCGGAGAGCACGGCGGCAGAAGGCGCTTCAGCCCCGGAGAGCACAGAGGCAGAGAAACAGGACGGAGTATCCGGAACTTTCTCAGGTTCCTCGGCAGGCATGCAGGGAACCGTATCCGTGGATCTTACGGTGGAAAACGGAGTTATCACGGCTGTGACGGTGACGGAAAACCATGAGACTCCCAGTCTGACAGCAGTGGTTTTTGAGCGTATTCCGGCCCAGATCGTGCAATACCAGACCACCACCCTGGATGCGGTTACAGGGGCGACCTTTGCCAGCAACGCGCTGATGCGGGCGGCCAGCCAGGCAGCCGAGGCGGCCGGGCTTGATATGGCGGCCCTGGAGGCAAACGCATACCACGCCCAGCCGGGAGCCACCCAGGCATGGGAGACGGATATTCTGGTAGTGGGCGGCGGCGGAGCCGGGCTTTCCGCGGCGATCACGGCGGCCCAGGAGGGTGCGAAGGTCATTCTGGTTGAGAAAAGCTCGTTTCTGGGCGGCAACACCATGATGGCAGGCGGCGGCTACAACACGGTGGATCCGGAGGCCCAGGAGGGCATGATCCTGACCCCGGCCCAGAAAAACACCATGGATTCCTACCTGGCTCTGGATCCGGATGATGAAGCCCTGAAGCTTGCCCAGTTCCCGGAGTGGAAGGAAGTGCTCACCACGCTTCAGAGCGAGATCAAAGATTTTTATGCTGCCAACCAGGGGAAAGAGCCCGGTGTTGACATGCCGGGATTTGATTCCAACACATTACATATGTGGCACATCTATGTAGGCGGTCTCAGGGAGCTTAACGACGGCACCTGGATTGCGTCTGACATTGATATGGCCCGCACGCTGGCAGAAGAATCTCTGGATGCCTTTAAGTGGCTGGAGAGCATCGGAATCGATGCCAAGTCAGGGGCGGAAGCTTCTGACACCGTGTTTACAGTGCTTGGAGCCATGTGGCCCAGAACCCATGCAGTTTCTGCAGACAAACCGCTCATCGACGCTCTTGAGGCAGCGGCAAAGGAGGCAGGGGTCACCATTTACACAGAGACGGCGGCTGTTTCGCTGATTACGGATGAGGCGGGAACTGTGACCGGAGCCCAGGCAACACAGGCGGACGGGACGCAAATCACCATCAACACCTCCAAGGGCGTCATTCTGGCCAGCGGAGGATACTGTGCCAACGCGCCGATGGTAAAGGAATACGATAAATACTGGGGCGACGATCTGAGCGACCATACCCTGACCACCAACGTGGGCACCAACACCGGGGACGGTATCCTTATGGCCCAGGAGGTGGGCGCGGATGTGACGGGCATGGAGATTGCGCAGATGATGCCGTCCTCCTCCCCGCTGAAGGGAACCTTGTCAGACGGTATCTGGGGAGACGCTTCCGAGCAGATCTGGATTGACGGAAACGGAAAGCGTTTTGTCAACGAGTATGCCGAGAGGGATGTGCTTACCAAGGCTTCCCTGGGGCTGGATAACGGTGTGTTCTACATTATTTATGCAGGCCACGGCGATGAAAACGGCGTGTGCAAGGGCGCGGCCATGGAAGATACATGTTTTGGCAAGGATGTAAAGACCATGTGGGAGACCAACCAGATTTGGTACGGCGCCACACTGGCAGAGGCAGCCGAGGCCACAAAGGAGGCGATCGGAGGCAATGCACCTTCCTTCACGGAGGAACAGCTGAGGGAAGTGATTGAGACCTACAACGGCTATGTGGAGGCCCAGAAGGATGACGACTTCGGCAAAGAGGTGATTTCGGGAAGCATCGATTTGGAGGCAGTTGACTCGAATCCTGACCTGGGAATCTGCATCACGCCGAGAAAGGCTTCCCTGCACCACACCATGGGCGGTATCGTGATCGACACCGGCGCCAATGTTCTTGACAAGGACGGCAATATTATTCCGGGCCTGTGGGCGGCCGGGGAGATAACCGGCGGAATCCACGCAGGAAACCGTCTGGGCGGCAATGCAGAGGCAGATGTATTTACCTTCGGAAGAATCGCCGGTCACAGCGCGGCGGCAGCTGAATAGAGGGATGACAGGGCTGAAACACTATAAACGGTGTTTCGGCCCTGTTTTTAAATGAGCCTATGTTTTTCCAGGTCAGTGTAGACAAAACCCCGAAAAGTCACTATAATAAGTTAAAGACATATGATACACAATATAAGTGATTGAAAGGGGTAGGAAAGTTGTGGAAAAGGTAGTGTGGGATGACCAGTATAATCTAGGTGTCGAGGTAATCGACAAGGCCCATGCCAAGCTTTTTCGGATTGTGGGAAAGCTGATGTTTCTTGTGAACAGCGGGGAAAACGGCGAGAGCGCCTGCAAGGAGGGGCTTAAATACCTGGAAAATTACACCATGAAGCATTTCTTCGAGGAGGAGGCCTATATGAGGTCTATCCGATATAAGGAATACGGAAGGCACAAAAAGATTCATGATGATTTCAGGAACAAGACTCTGTCTGCGCTTAAGTGGAACCTGGAGTCGGAAGGGTATTCCCCGGCGGCAGTACAGCGGTTTGTGGGGACGCTCCTTGGCTGGCTTACAGGACACATTATGACGGAAGATCAGGCTATTGTGGGGAAGGTAACGGTAAAAAAAATCTATGACCGTTCCGCGGAGATTTCCATCGTGGCCAGGGCTGTCAACCGTGCCATGCAGGATGTATTCCGGCTGGACGCAAAGCTTGTGGACGAGGACTACAACGGCCGGAACGTGGGCAGCGGGTTTTACTGCCGCCTGGATTACGATATGGATGACGGGAGCAGAATACAGCTGCTTTTGGGGGTGGAGGAACAGCTGCTTCTGAAAGGCGTGGGGATGCTTTTGGGAATGCCGGCCCTTCGCCAGGACAGGATTGTGGAACAGGCTGCCATACAGATCTTTCAGATGCTGTTCGGACATATGGGCAGACTGTTCAGGATTGATACGCCTCCGGAACTGAGCAGGGAGGACATGCTTACCCAGGCCCAGTTCCGGGAGGACTTTATGAAACGATATCCCTGCAACCTGCTGTTTGAGACAAGGGTAGGGCATTTTATATTCTGTTTCCGCAAGAAACGTATAAAGAGTCAGGCGGCAGGCGGGGCGGTAAAGAACACGGAAAGAAGCGGGAGTGCCCGCTGTATCTCGTAATTTTTGGGCGGCAGGCCTGAAATCCGGTGATGGCTGTTTACACCATGGCTAATCACTCCGCTGATTAGCCATGGGTCGGCAGGGCTGCGGGGGTCAAAGCATATGCCCCATCGCCGCAGGCGATTTTAAATGGGCATATGCGGTTACGTTCACAGTGCCCTGTGAACCGTCACATCCGGTGTGAAAAACAGGTTGACAGAACCATTCAGATATGATAAATTTGTAGACAACTTAAATACAATGATGAGGAGTAGTAGCGCATCCGAAACCGTACAGAGAGCTGCCGGGCGGTGGAAGGCAGAGGGGGAAGGTGAGTGAACTGGCCTCGGAGTAGCCCGTTGAACAAAAAAGTCGGATATTTTTAAGTAGACGGCCGCCGGAACCCGCCGTTATAGGGAAGGGGATTTCAGATCATTTGCCGGAACCTGCCGGGAGAGGATACAGTATCCCCCCAGAGTGCATGCGCAGCATGAAATAGAGTGGTACCACGCAGGAATATTTCAGGGCCCAAGGCCTGTGTATCCATAACCCCCTGCGCCTCTATCCCGGAGAAGATAGAGGTGCAGGGGGTTTTATTCCGCAGAAAGGGCAGTCTGTTACATCCCGGCGTGAATCCGCAGACCGATTCAGATAACAAGGAAAAACGAAAAGGAGGATGATGGTTATGGCATCATACAACCACAGCGCAATTGAAAAGAAATGGAGAGAAAACTGGGAGAAAAATCCCATCAACGTAGACGACGGCAAAAAGCCCAAATACTACTGTCTGGACATGTTTCCATACCCGTCCGGCAGCGGGCTTCACGTGGGACACTGGAGAGGGTATGTGATCTCCGACGTGTGGAGCCGCTATCAGATTTTAAAGGGCCATTATGTGATCCATCCCATGGGCTGGGATGCTTTCGGGCTTCCCGCCGAGAACTATGCCATCAAGATGGGCATTCACCCGTCTATCTCCACGGCAGAAAATGTCAGAAACATCAAAAGGCAGATCAACCAGATCGCGTCTATCTACGACTGGGATATGGAAGTGAACACCACGGATCCGGATTTTTATAAGTGGACCCAGTGGATTTTCGTGCAGATGTTTAAAAAAGGCCTGGCCTATGAGAAGGAGTTCCCCATTAACTGGTGTCCCTCCTGCAAGACGGGCCTTGCCAATGAGGAAGTGGTAAACGGCTGCTGCGAGCGGTGCGGCGCCGCGGTGACCAAGAAAAATCTGCGGCAGTGGATGTTAAAGATCACCGCCTATGCGGAGCGGCTGTTAAATGATCTGGACAAGCTGGACTGGCCGGAGAAGGTTAAGAAGATGCAGAGCGAGTGGATCGGCAAGTCCTACGGCGCGGAGGTGGATTTTAAAGTAGACGGAAGGGACGAGAAGATCACGGTGTACACCACCAGGCCCGACACCCTTTACGGCGCTACCTTCATGGTGCTGGCTCCGGAGCATGCCCTTGCAAAGAGCTTGGCTACAGAGGAGACGAAAGAAGCGGTGGAGAAATATATCTTTGACGCTTCCATGCGTTCCAATGTGGATCGGATGCAGGACAAGGACAAGACCGGCGTGTTTACGGGAAGCTATGCCATAAACCCCTTAAACGGCGCGAAGACTCCCATCTGGCTGTCGGACTATGTGCTGGCCGACTACGGCACAGGCGCTATCATGTGCGTGCCTGCCCATGATGATCGGGACTTTGAGTTTGCAAAGAAGTTTAATATCCCCATTATCCAGGTTATCGCCAAGGACGGGAAAGAGATTGAAGATATGACGGAGGCCTACACGGAGGCCAGCGGGACCATGATCAACTCAGGGGAGTGGAACGGCATGGAGTCTGCGGTGCTGAAAAAAGAGGCTCCGGCCATGATAGAGGCCAGAGGCCTGGGCAAGAAGACGGTAAACTACAAGCTGCGGGATTGGGTATTTTCCAGACAGCGCTACTGGGGCGAGCCCATCCCCATTGTCCACTGTCCGAAGTGCGGCAATGTGGCGGTGCCGGAGGAGGAGCTGCCTTTAAGGCTTCCTGAGGTGGAGAGCTACCAGCCTACGGGCACCGGGGAGTCGCCGCTGGCTGCCATTGATGAGTGGGTCAACTGCAAGTGTCCGGAGTGCGGCGGCCCGGCCAAGAGGGAGACCAACACCATGCCCCAGTGGGCAGGGTCTTCCTGGTATTTCCTGCGGTATGTGGACAGCCACAATGACAAAGAACTGGTGTCAAAGGAGAAAGCGGACAAATACCTGCCGGTGGATATGTATATCGGCGGCGTGGAGCATGCGGTTCTGCACCTTCTGTACTCCAGATTCTACACCAAGTTTTTGTGCGACATCGGCGCCGTGGACTTTGACGAACCGTTTACCAAGCTGTTTAACCAGGGGATGATCACTGGCAAGAACGGCATCAAGATGAGCAAGTCAAAGGGCAATGTAGTTTCCCCGGACGATCTGGTGAAGGATTACGGCTGCGATTCCCTGAGGATGTATGAATTGTTCGTAGGGCCGCCGGAGCTGGATGCGGAGTGGGATGACAGAGGCATCGAGGGTGTCAGCCGTTTCCTGAACCGTTTCTGGAATCTGGTGACCGAGAGCAAGGACAAGGATATAGAGCCTACCAGGGAGATGGTAAGACTGCGCCATAAGCTGGTATTCGACATTGAACAGCGGTTTAATCAGTTCAATCTGAATACGGTTATTTCCGGGTTTATGGAATACAACAACAAGTTTATGGAGCTGGCCAAGAAGGAAGGCGGCATTGACAGGGAGACCCTGAAGACGTTTGTGGTTCTCTTGGCTCCTTTTGCCCCCCACATCGGAGAGGAGCTGTGGCAGCAGCTGGGCGGAACAGACAGCGTGTTCCACGCTCAGTGGCCGGAGTGCGACAGGGAGGCCATGAAGGAGGACGAGATCGAGATCGCGGTTCAGATCAACGGAAAGACCAGGGCTGTGATCCGCATATCCGCAGAGGCATCGAAGGAGGAGGCCATCGCGGCCGGCAAAGAGGCTGTGGCCGACAAGCTGGCGGGAAATGTGGTGAAGGAGATCTATGTTCCGAAACGAATTGTGAATCTGGTGGTGAAATAGAAGCTTGTTTTCCGACAGACAGTTAAAAGTTATGATTCTGCCCCTGTTTTTTGAACAGCTGCTGGTAGTGCTGGTGGGGATCGGGGATACGTTTATTGTCAGCTTCTGCGGGGAGGCTGCGGTGTCCGGCGTGTCTCTGGTCAATTCCTTTAACACGGTATTTATCTTTGTCTTTACGGCGCTGGCATCAGGGGGAGCGGTGGTGGTAAGCCAGTATCTGGGAAGAGGGGACAGGGGGAAGGCGTCGGAGGCAGTAAGCCAGCTTCTGACGGTATCAGCGCTGTTTTCCGCCGGGATGACGGCAATAGTCCTTGCAGGCGGCCGGGCGATTCTTGCGGGGCTGTTCGGCCGGGTGGATGACGAGGTGATGGAGGCCTGCAGGGTCTATTTGCGGATCTCGGCTTACTCCTACCCGGCGCTGGCCATTTACAACGCGGGGGCCGCCCTGTGCCGCAGTGTGGGAAAGACATCGGTTACCATGTATATCTCCATACTGTCCAATGTAATCAACATGGCAGGCAACTGCATCGGCGTTTTTCTGCTTCACATGGGGGTGGCCGGAGTGGCATGGCCGTCCCTTTTAGCCAGATTGTGTTCTGCGGCGGCCGTGACGTACATCTGCTTTCAGGACAGGTATGAGATACGCTTTTGCGGCAGGTGGATTTTTCAGTGGAACAGCAAATTACAGAAGACCATGCTGAGGATCGCCGTGCCAAATGGAATCGAAAGCGGCATATTCCAGTTTGTGAAGGTGGCCCTCTCCAGCCTGGTAGCCGGATTCGGGACATACCAGATTGCGGCCAACGGGATCGCACAGAGTTTCTGGAGCATGGCCTCTTTGGTGTGCGTGGCCGCAGGGCCTGTGTTTATCACAGTTGTAGGCCAGTGCATGGGGGCAGGCGACGGGAAGAAGGCCGAGTTTTATATGAAGAGACTGATGAAGATCACGGTGGTCTTTGGCCTGGCGTGGAACGGGTTGATTCTGGCCGCTGTACCGGCAGTCCTCAGGTGGTATGAGATCTCAGGAGAGACAAAAAGGCTGGTGCTTGGGGCTGTGTTTGTCCACAACCTTTTCAGTGCTTTTCTATTTCCCTTTGCGGAATCCCTGGGAAAGGGGCTGCGGGCTGCAGGGGATGTGACATTTACTGCGGCTGTGGGGATTTTTACCGCTGCGGGGGTGCGGCTTTTTACTGCCTGGGCGTTTGCCGTGGCGCTTAATATGGGCCTTATGGGGGTTGTGTGGTCTATGGTTATGGACTGGGCAGTGAGAGGGGTCGTGTACTGGGCCAGATTTAAGAGAGGAGCATGGAAAGAGTTTAAAGTTATCAGGGAGTAAAAATCCCAAGGCGCATGTAAAACAGCTTTCAGGCGGCGTTTAGCCGCTCCTGGAAGCTGTTTTTTGTGAGAGCATGCGGAACATATCCAGCCGGCTTTTGTCGGCGGGGCTTAAGTGGCCGGTGAGAATATCCGTCAGAAGGCCGGTTTCTTCCGGGGAAAAGGAGATGTTTTTGCTTCCTGCCTCTGCGGTGAGGCTGAGAAAGCGGGGGAGAAGCTGGTCTTTCGGGGTGTTGTTCAGCTGGCGGGCAAAGTCAGTGAGAAACCGGACTTTTTCCGGTGCCATGGATTTCATTCTGGGATCATTTAGCCAGTCCGTGTTCATAGTGATACCTCCTTGTTTCGTCTATGTAAATTGCTGCAGAGCCTGGAGAACGAGAGCGGCCTGATCAAAACGGGCCTGCTGGTCCGGCGGGAGAAAATTCTTTATCTGTTCAATGGAAGACGGCATGGAACGGACAGCCGGAGCCTGGGAAGAGGCGGGGCCTGGCTGCGTCCCGGATTCCGGGCGGTCGTGGGCGGGGCGGCCCATGGACAGATCCAAAAAAGCGCGGGGACTGCCGAAAGGAGGGCAGGGGGTACTTTGATCCGGTACGATCTCCGTAGGCGGCGTATCGTCCGTTACGGTGCGGTCCGGGGTTTGGGCGGCTACGATATCCGGGTACTGTCCCGCCGGACGGGGACCGGAAAGGAAATTGCAGAACATGTCAATGAGATCCTGTTCCTGGGTATTCCCGTAGGGCCGGATGGCCTTCATGATCTCCAGGGGAGAACCTTTCTGGCCGTCTCCGGGAGTACAGATGCCCATGGCACCTACCTGTTCCTCCCGAAATAAAGAGATCGTGCGCTGTAGTTCTCTCAGTTTCACAAAAAAGGAGAGGAAACGCTGTCCGGTTACATTTACATAGGGTATGGCGGCTTTTACCATCTGCAGATGATGGTCGCCGATAAGATAGTCAAAATCAGTAAGCTTCATGGTGGATTCATCAGTCATAATTGGCGGCTTCCCAAATCTCTTTGATGACAATATATGAGGGGCTTATGGGAAATATTCCGCATATGATAATACTGGATATAAAAATAAGCGGAGGCTGGAATGTCAGAACGATTGATTATAGATGGAAACGCCGTGTACGAGATTGACGAGGACTGCCTGCGGCAGCAGGAGGCCAGAAGGAGAGGCAGAGGGGGACGGGGGAGAGGAAGGGGAGAGTGGCAGATGTGCCAGGAGAAGAAGACGGAGGAGAAAAGCCGGTAAAGAAAAAGAAAACCGGCCGCCGGGAGAACCCCGGCGGCCGGTTTAAGAATAGAAATTAGCAGCAGAAGCAGCTGTTGTTGTTGCCGCCGCAGCAGCACAGAAGGAGAATAATCCAGATGAAGTCACACCCAAAACCAATTCCGCAGGATGTATTGCAGTTGTTGCCGCACCCGCACCCGAAGCTGAAACCGCCGCCGCAGCAGCACAGGAGAATCAGGATCCAGAGAATGCTGCTTCCTCCGTTTCCCCCTGTTGTACACTCACACCCGCAACCGCAGTTAGTTGCTGCCAAATCACTCATACTAGTTCCTCCAGAAATTTTCTTTACAATCTATCATATGAACAGGGGGTTGGCAAAGTTTCCAGAGGTTTGCGGTTTTTATTATCTTCTGCCTGCCTTGCGCGTATGGACGGGATATGCTATACTTTACCATACATGGAAAATAGAGAAGCATTGATTGCAGGGAGGAAGACATGGAACTTAACAGGGACAACATAAACAAGATCCGGGGACTCATCGTATTTACCATCGTGGGGGTGGTGGCAGGCATCAATTATCAGAGGCTGTTTGCCCTTTTGGGCAGCTGGGTTTCCATGATTTCCCCGTTTCTCATGGGAGGAGCCATGGCGTTTATCCTTAACGTCCCCATGCGGGCCATAGAAACCCGTACACCGGTCAGGAAAACCGGGCGGTTTAAGCGGCCCCTCAGCCTGGTTTTGGCCATTACCCTGGTGGTAGGGATCCTGGGCCTGGTGATTTTTGTGGTGGGGCCTGAACTGGTGGGGACGCTTATGAGCCTGCAGAAGAGTATTCCTGTGTTTTTTGAGGAGATCCAGAGGCAGGCGGAGGATTTGTTTTCCCGATATCCCGGTATTGTGGAGTATATTGCGGGTGTGAATATTGACTGGGAGCAGACCGGAAAGGATGTGATGGGATTTCTCACAAGCGGTGCGGGAACCATGCTGGCATCCACGGTAAATGCGGCCGTGTCCATCGTAAGCGGGGTAGCCGGTTTCTTTATCGGATTTGTGTTTGCCGTCTATGTGCTTTTGCAGAAGGAGACCCTTAAGAGGCAGGCGAAGCGGCTGTGCAGGGCTTATCTGCCGGAGAGGGCCTATGGGAAGGTGTTAAAGACGGCGGCCCTTTCGGAGCGGACATTTTCCAATTTCTTAGCCGGGCAGTGTATGGAGGCAGTTATCCTGGGAGCCATGTTTTTTGTCACATTGGTTCTTCTGCGCCTGCCCTACGCGCTGCTTATCGGAGTACTGATCGCGTTTACGGCGCTGATCCCCATATTCGGCGCTTTTGTGGGCTGTGCGGTGGGAACTTTCCTTATTCTTATGACAGACCCGGTGCAGGCCCTGATCTTTCTGGTAGTGTTCCAGATTCTCCAGCAGATCGAGGGAAACCTGATCTATCCCCACGTGGTAGGCGGTTCTGTGGGCCTTCCGTCCATCTGGGTTTTGGTGGCGGTGACCGTAGGCGGAAGCGCCATGGGCATCGTGGGAATGCTGGTGTTTATTCCACTGTGTTCCGTGCTGTATGCACTCCTTCGGGAGGCCGTGTCAGCAAGGCTTGCGGGGAAGAAGTCCCGGGATGTCCGGCCGAAGGCGCCGGCAAAGCCGGCCAGGAGCGGCGGTAAGGGGAAAGGGATGTCCTGATGGATTAGATGGAAAAAGGCGGCCGGGGCTTAGAACCGCCGCCAGGCGGTTTTAGATGGGCTGATGGGCTTTACAGGGCACCTGGGAACCGTGACCGATAGTCCTCCTTGATATCGTTCAGCAGGGCACAGGACACCCTAAGGCCGCCCCGGCCTTTTCCAAGTTCTATATCGGGCTTGTTGCTTCCGTGGAAATCCGAACCTCCCGAGGGCAGCAGGCCCAGTTTTTTTGCCATAACCTGAAGCTTTGCGCTCTGGGGCTGATGGTGGGAGGAGTGGTAGACTTCCAGGCCTTTAAGCCCCAGGTCTTTTAAGTGGAGGGCCAGTTTTTCCACTTCCTCATAGCCCAGCCGGTACTGCATGGGGTGAGCCAGGCAGGGCCACACCCGGCAGCGGTTCATCAGATCCATTACCTGCCGGGGGGTGACGGTTTCCTTGCGGGTGCAGTAGGGGCCGCCGTACTGCAGATACTTCTCGAAAGCTCTGGCAGGTGAGGGCACATAGCCTTTTTCCGTCAGGACTCTGGCAAAATGCGCTCTGGTAATAACGGTCTTCGGGTTTCCATGCTGTAAATCTTCCAGGGTAATGTCAAAACCGTCCTCCTGAAAACGCTTTAACATATGGTCATTGCGGCGGCTGCGGATCTGGCAGAACCGGTCAAGACCTTCTGTTAACTCCGGGTTCGTTTCGTCAGCGAAGAATCCCAGAATATGGATCTCCGTACCCTGGTAAATACAGGAAAGTTCCATGCCGGGGATTAGCTCCATCCCGCAGTCTGATGCCGCCTTTTTCGCCTGGGCAATGCCGTCCACCGTATCATGGTCTGTCAGGGCTATGGCTGACAGGCCCAGGGAAGATGCCCTGAGTACCACGTCTTTCGGGGTGAGAGTTCCGTCAGAGGCTGTGGAATGGGTATGCAAATCGACAAAATTCATAAAAATTCTCCCTTTTGAAATAGTTTGGTAACACTATAGTAACATGTTCAGGAAAATAAGTAAAATGGAAAAAAAGAGATTCCATTTTCCACAAAGTATGGTATACTACAAGTTGTAAAAGTACATTATCATGTGAAACAGGTGAAAAGATGAATACGGACAATCATTATAATAATAGAGTATCAGGCGAAAGAAGCCGCCTGTCAGGGGGCAGAAGTTTAGCGCCGGGCACCTCCAGAAGTTCCATGGGACGCACGTCCGGCAGCGGAGCGGGAAGAAGCTCCGGAGGCCCTTCGGGGAGAAGCGGGGGAAGCGGGACAGGAAGAAGCCCGGGAAGAACGTCCGCAGGGGCAAGGGCCGGCGGCATGTCCCACGCCTCCTCCCACGCAGGCGCTTCCTCATCCAGGGCACCGGGACGGCCTCCTGGGTCAAGGAGAGGCTCCTCCCATTACCAGCAGCAGAATCACGGCGCAAGGAGAGGCAGAAGGAGAAAGCCGGCTCCCGATTACCGCGTTATCGCCGTAGTGGGAGTAGTTCTGATTCTGGCTATTGCAGCTGTGGTATACGGGATGCAGCATAACCGAAAGACCAATGCGGATCCACAGAGCACGGAGGCTGCGACCACGGAGCCGGAGACCCAGCTGGAGAAGAAGGTGACCGTGGATGGGATCGAGATCACAGGCATGTCCAGGGATGAGGCCAGAGCCGAGATTTTAAAGAAGTATCCGTGGAACATGAAGATTACCTATAAGGAAGATACCTATGACGTATCCAATCTGATGGAGGAGAAAGTAAACCTTCTTCTTGACGAGATCTACAGAGGAGAACCGAAAGAGGTATACACCTTGGACACCTCGGGACTTGAGGAGGCTGCTCAGGTTCAGGCAGCAGCAGCGGCAGCCCGCTGGAATCAGAATCCGAAGAACGGTTCCATTTCAAGGTATGAACCTTCCAATGACACCTTTGTGTTTGAGGGGGAAGCTGCAGGGATTTCGGTGGATCAGGAGAAGCTTGCCGCTGATATTGAGGCCGCTTTAAAAGCCAAGAAGTTTGATGCCGTTATCGCGGCGCCTGTCAGTGAGGTACAGCCGGAGATCTCCGTGGCCAGCGCCAAGGAGAAGTACAAAACTATAGGTACCTACACGACCAAAACCACATCCAACAAAAAGCGCAATACCAACATCCGTCTGGCCTGTGAGGCTTTAAACGGCACCATCGTACAGCCGGGGCAGGAGGTTTCCTTTAATGACACGGTAGGCGAGAGAACAGCAGCCAAGGGGTATCAGGGCGCGGCTGCGTACAACAACGGAGAAGTGGTTGAGGAAATCGGCGGCGGGGTCTGTCAGGTCAGCACCACCCTGTACAATGCGGTGCTGCGGGCCGGTCTTAAGATCTCGGTGCGCCGCTCCCACACGTTTGAGCCGTCCTATGTGACTCCCGGGCAGGATGCCACCGTAAGCTGGGGCGGGCCGGATTTCAAGTTTATCAACAACTCCAGCACATCCGTGGGTATCCGGGCCAAATATGCGGATCAGACGGTGACGATTTCCGTCTACGGGATTCCGATCCTGGAGGAAGGGGTTACATACTCCTTAGAGTCTACGAAGATAGCGGATCTGGATCCGCCGGCACCCACCTACGAGGAGGATCAGACACTCCAGCCGGATCAGGAGGTACAGAAGTCCGCTGGGACCAGGGGCAGCCGCTGGGAGACCAGGCTGGTGGTGAAGAAGGGCGAGGAAGTGATAAGCCGGGAAGTGGATCACACTACCACCTATAAAGGCCATGCTCCCGTGGTTAAGCGCAACACCTCCGGTGTGGTGATTCCTGCTGAGGGCAGCACAGAGTCGGGAGCAGAGACATCTCCGGGCGAGACACAGCCGGGCGAGAGCCAGACGGCTCCGCTGGGACCGGGAGTCCAGGGGCCGGGGCAGACGACGGCAGAGACGCCGGCGCCTACAGTGCCGGCACCGGGCAATGAGGGGATTGAAGGCGGACCGGGAGTTATCGATGTGCCGACGCCTCCTATCCAGGAGCCGTCTCCGGGCGGGCCGGTGGATATGCCGGGGCAGATGCTTTCACCGGAAGGGCCGCAGCCCTAAGAGCGGCCGGTTAACAGACAGCGAGCAGGGGCAGATGCGACTTATCTAAGTCACATCTGCCCCTGTTTATGTCACGGTAAAGATAAAGGGATTATTTTTTGAAACCTACAGATCCAATTTCAGATCTCCGTCCCTGATCCATCCGGCTTTTATGAGAACTTCCCCGGTACACCAGGTCAGGGCGGCGGGGAGCACAAAGCAGATCAGAAGAATGGCGAGCCACATGGAGAAACCGCCGCCCATGGCAGTGTAGACGCCGATGGGGCCAACCAGGCCGCAGGTTCCCATGCCGGAGCCGGCCGGGATATTTTCCATGCGAAACACCATGGTGGATATAGGGCCTGTGACCATGGAGGCGAGAATGGGAGGAAGCCAGATTCTGGGATTTTTCACAATGTTGCTCATCTGAAGCATGGAGGTTCCCAGCCCCTGGGCTAAAAGGCCTCCCACACCGTTTTCGCGGAAGCTTAATACGGCAAAGCCTACCATCTGGGCACAGCATCCTGCCGTGGCGGCGCCTCCGGCCAGCCCGTCAAGGCTTAACATGATGCAGATGGCGGCGCTGCTGATGGGCAGAGTCAGGGCGATGCCCATGAGAGCGGATACCAGGATTCCCATAAAAAAGGGCTGCATCTGTGTGGCTGTCTTTATCAGGGTTCCGAAGGCCGTCATAAAAGCGGACACTGCCGGCCCCGCAAACTGGGCTGTAAGGACGCCCAGGATAATGGTGACGCCGGGGGTGACAAGGATATCCACCCGGGTTTCTTTTGACACAAGCTTTCCTGCTTCCGCGGCTGCGATGGAGGCTACAAAAGCCCCCACAGGGCCGCCCAGAGCATTGCCTGCAATGCCTGCAGTGGCACAGGAGAGCAAAACCAGCTGAGGCGCCTTAAGGGCATAGGCGATGGACACGCCCAGGGCAGCGCCGGTGGCGCCTTTTGCGTATTCGGATATTACGTGGAAGATGGGAATGCCGGTTTTTTCGCCCAGAGTGGCAAAGATAGTTCCGATGAGCAGAGAAGCGAAGAGGCCGAAAGCCATGGCGCCCATGGCGTCAATAAAATAGGTTTTGAGAGAAAGATTTACCTGTTTCCTGTTTAAAAATGCTTTTATACCGGTTGTTTTCATGTGAGGATCTCCTTTTCGGTTGGTGAGTTTTGGGGATATACACACATTTGACTTCCCAGGGTCAAAGCAGTTTGTAATGTCCTTGATTTTACCATATATTTTCTAAAATGCAAGAGTATGTTAATAAAATGACAATTTGGATTTCGTGACTAGAGCGTGCTTGAAAATTGCTTTCTGACAGATATGTGTCACAATTAGTAGGAGAATTGAGCCAAATGAAGGGCGCATAGCGGGCTATGTAACCTGAATTTGGCCAAATATACCGCGAAGTGGGACGTGCATCTGGCGGGAATGAATTTTCAAACATGCTCTGGGATAAAGTGGAACTTTAAATTCGTCGTATTGCTGTATTGTTGAGTGAGTAAAGTTGGGGCGGGGATTGTCGTGAGCCAGTCAGAGAAGGAGGGATGTCCCGTCCGGGTTCAGATATGCCAGACATTCCG
>JAAWLV010000050.1 GCA_022798105.1 Hungatella sp. | reverse complement strand
TTTTAGATATTTTTTTTGTTAGGGGTAGAAAAAAGCAGATTCCTGATTTTTAACAGAAATCTGCTTAAGTTAATGACATTGGGTGTGAACAGTAACCAACAGTCTGTTTTGTGATGGATTGTCTTAATGATTCCTGCAGATTTCCCTGTTGACGAACCTCTGACCCTATGGTAGTATAGTTCCAAAAAGAACTATTTGGAGGTAGCCATGTTGCCCTTAAACCCTTGGGAACACTATTTCCCCACAAAAGCCCTGTACTCCGCCTGCATGGAGCCCGTGTGCAAAAAACACCGCATCTCCAGAACCGAGCTGGATATTCTGCTGTTTCTGGCCAACAATCCTCAGTACGACACAGCCGCGGAAATCATCGAAGTCCGCCGTCTGGCCAAATCCCACGTATCCACCTCCCTAAAGGCCCTGGAACTGTCGGGGTTCCTGAAAAAACACCATGAGCCGGGCAACAAAAAAACCGTCCATCTCACCCTGGCCGATTCGGCGGATTCTCTCATTGCCGACGGCAGACAGGCCCAGGAACAATTTTTCCATGTGATATGTCAGGGACTGACAAGGGAGGAGATAGAACGGATGGAGAAATGTTTTCAAAAGATTCAGGAAAATATCAAACAATATCTGGAGGTACACCTATGATTACAAAAATACTCGTCTGTTTTGCCGCCGGAATCGGGGCCGGTCTCGGCACCGGCTTTGCCGGCATGAGCGCGGCAGCTGTCATCAGCCCCATGCTCATCACCTTTTTAGGCTTCCCTGCCTATGAGGCCGTAGGAATCGCCCTGGCAAGCGATGTCCTGGCAAGCGCCGTCAGCGCCTACACCTACGGGAAGAGCGGCAACCTGGACATCCGCAACGGCCTTGTGATGATGGCTGCAGTTCTGACCTTTACCCTGGTTGGAAGCTGGGCCGCCAGCCTTGTGCCCAACACCACCATGGGAAGCTTTTCCGTTGTCATGACCTTTCTCCTCGGCATCCGATTTATCGTCAGACCGGTCATGGCCACCAGCCGCGCCAGAGAAGGCGTCAGCCCCAAAAAACAGATGATCCAATCCCTGGTAAGCGGCATGGGAGTCGGATTTATCTGCGGCTTTGTGGGGGCCGGCGGCGGCATGATGATGCTCCTTCTTCTCACCGGCGTCCTTGGTTATGAATTGAAGACCGCGGTAGGAACCAGCGTGTTTATCATGACATTTACCGCCTTCACCGGAGCTGTCAGCCATATGGCCATCGGCGGCATGCCCGATTTGGGATGTCTGCTCCTGTGCGTTCTCTTCACCCTTTTCTGGGCGAGAGTCGCCGCCCGGTTCGCCAATAAAGCCAGCGCCGTCGTCCTCAACCGGGCGGTGGGAATCGTACTCACGGTTCTGGGGGCATCCATTCTGATTGTAAATAAGTTCTTTTAGCTGACATTACTCTGCTCTTTGCCGGAAGGTCCCCTCAGCGGGCAAAAGAAGGACTCGTTCATCCCTTTCTCCCCATAATCTCCTTCACCTTCTCCGGCTCAAACTTATACTTATGCTCCCTGTCAAGCAGCCCGTTTATCTCCTGCTCCACATCCGTAAGCTGGGTATAGCAGAACCCGCAGATTGCCTCCGACTCATACACGCCGCTTATAACCCGGTCATACACCTGCAAAAACTGATCTTTGCGGATGGACGTATACCCCCATCCGCCCTCATCTTCAGAAACAGAAATACCGCCAAACTCGCTGAGCACCACCGGCTGTCCCTCATACCCGTACCCCAAAGCAAACAGCGGCCTTTCCACCAGAGCCTCCATGCCCTCAACGGTTTTCAATCCCCGCCTGAACCGTTCCTGCTGCCCCGCATCCCCATCCTCCCCATGCTGATAGGAGTGGAACGCGCAGATATCCGTATCCACTGTCTCCCAGCCGTCATTGGAGATCACCAGCCTGGTATCATCCAGACTGTGGGCCAGATAATAGAGGGACCTGGCAAATGCCTGCTGCATCCTGTCACGGTCAATAGCCGGCACTCCCCAGCTCTCGTTGAGCATCCCCCACGCCACAATACACGGGTGGTTGTAGTCCCTGTGAATCACATCCGTCCACTCTCTCACAAAGGCCACCGCTGCCTCCGGCGTATACGCCCAGAAGCTGGCCATTGCGCCCCACACCAAAAATCCCATGCGATCCGCCCAGTACAGAAATCTGGGATCCTCTACCTTCTCATGCTTGCGGCACCCGTTAAACCCCATGGCCTTGGCCTTTCTGATATCCTCCTTATAATCTTCATCTGACGGCGCCGTCACCAGCCCGTCCTTCCAATACCCCTGATCCAGCACCAGCTTCTGATAATACAGTTTGTGGTTTAAGTAAATCTTCCCGTTTCTCACCTCGATCTGTCTCATGCCGAAATAGGTCTTTACCTCATCCTCTGTACCCGCCTCCCCCTCAAGCCTCATTACAACATCATATAAATTCGGCTCCTCCGGCGACCAGTACGCACCTATGTAATGGAATGCTCCGTTCAGGGCCTTTTTGTGGAACACATCCACCGTAGCCATCCCGCGCCTCCCGCTGCACTCTGCACTGCCGGAGAATACCTGCTCCCCTTCCCTTGTAATACAGACCGAAACCTTGCAGGGAACTCTGGCCCCCTGTGCCAGGCAATACTCAATCTTTACAGTCCCCTCATCAATATCCGGCGTAAAATGAACCCACTGAAACCGGTTCTTTGCCACCGGCTCCATCCATACGCTCTGCCAGATGCCGGAACTGGGCGTATACCAGATAAACTTTGATTCTTCCTCCCAGAACTGCTTTCCCCTGGCAATAGACTCATCTTTGAGAGGATCCGTAACCTCGACCCGTATCCGCTCCCCCTGCCAGCACAGCAGTTCCGTAATATCAAAGCTAAAAGGCGTCTGCCCTCCCTGATGCTCCCCCGCCGGTTTTCCATTTACCAGAACCCGGCAGCTGTAGTCCACCGCTCCGAAATTCAGAAGAATCCGTCTTCCCCTCCACTCCTTCGGAACCTGGATCTCCCTTTCATAAACCACAAAATCTGTCTTAATCCTCTCCCCAATGCCGCTTAAAGAGCTCTGGCACACAAAAGGCACCTGGATCTGCCTCTTCTCGCCCTCCAGATAAAAATCCCAGCTTCCGTTTAAACTCATCCACTGCTCCCTGACAAACTCAGGCCGCGGATACTCCTGTCTCATTCCCATAATAGCCTCCTTTATCTTTTCCCGGCAGAAAACTTTGCCGCCGCTTTCACCCATCCCATCAGCTCCTCGTCAATCTCCTCCTGTGTTCCAACCACCACGTGATGGGTCCACCGGTTTGGATACGCCTCCGCGGCCGCGTCAATGCGGGGAGAGTCCACACGGCTGCTTAAACCGAATGTGACTGTTAAGTACACCCTGGGCCGATCTTTCGCCTTTCTCGCAGGAAGCAGGGAGGCGAAGGCAAAATTGCGCTTGTTTGAAAATGAAATCTGGGTCTTCTGCACTTTCACGGTTACGTTCTCAATCTCTGCCAAAACCCGCTTCTCAAAAAATTCGTAAAGAGGCAGTGCTTCCGGGTTATTGTTAAAAAACAAAAGCGCATCCTGAGTCATAATTTCCCTCCTCTCGCATCTCCGTTTTCACCTGAATGGCTTTGTCTTAAAAAAATTATATCATACCCGCAGACACATTGAAAGAAACTTTTAGGACGAAAATCCCATCTGAAACGCGTGACATCCCCCACTGCCTGTGGTACACTAAACCTAAAAAAGGAACAGAAAGAAGGATTTTATATGTCAGAACAAACGCCCTATCTGTGGAAAGATAAAAAACACCACCTGTGGTTTCCTTTAAGTTTTACCACCTATTACATAGAAGATGAACGCCTGATGATAAAAGAAGGCTTTTTAAGTACTACCCTGGAGGAAACCCTGCTGTACCGCATTGTGGATTTGACTTTCCGCCAGAGCCTGGCCGGAAAGCTTTTCGGAACCGGGGACATAATCTTAAAAACCAAGGTGGACTCCACCCCGGAGATCACACTGAAAAACATCAAAAAGCCTATGGAAGTCCGCCGCCTTTTATCACAGGCCATTGAAGAGAGCCGCCAAACCCGCAATGTGGTGGGCAAAGAATTCTACGGAGGCCCCTCCCACGAGCACATGGATGCAGACGACGACGGGCTGTGCGATATTGATAACAAGCCTCTGTAGACAGGGCAAAATTCCGTTCAAAATTTATTTTGCAATTTTTGTCCTGTTATATTATAATAAGTTGACGCTTTAAAGCGCACAAGTAATCAGACACAAGGAGAATCATCATGGGACTTGAATTTATGAACATGCTGCCAAGTCCGGCAGAAATACGGGAACAATTTCCCCTTCCTGCAGGCCTGGCAGACTTAAAAGAAAAACGGGATGCCCAGATTAAAGACGTATTAACCGGCAAGAGCGATAAATTTCTGGTAATTATCGGCCCCTGTTCGGCAGACAACGAGGAGGCTGTCCTGGACTACGCAACCCGCCTGGTTCCCATCCAGGAAAAGGTAAAAGACAGGGTGATCATCATTCCCCGGGTCTACACCAACAAACCCCGCACCACCGGCGAGGGCTACAAGGGGCTTCTGCACCAGCCGGATCCTGAAAAGCGGCCCAACATGTATGAAGGCATCATTGCCATCCGCAAAATGCACATGCACGTGGTCCAGGAAACGGGCCTGACCACTGCCGACGAGATGCTCTACCCGGAAAACCTCCGCTATCTGGATGATCTCATGTCCTACATAGCCGTGGGCGCCCGCTCCGTGGAAAACCAGCAGCACCGCCTGGTTGCAAGCGGCTGCGACGTGCCCGTGGGCATGAAAAATCCTACCAGCGGTGATTTGTCCGTTATGCTCAACTCCGTGGTGGCTGCCCAGGGTTCCCACGAATTTATCTTCCGGGGCTGGGAAGTGAAAACTCCCGGCAATCCCCTGGCCCACACGATCCTGCGGGGCGCTGTCAACAAGCACGGCCAGAATCTGCCCAACTACCACTATGAAGACCTGATTCTGCTCCACGAACTGTACAGCAAGCGGGATTTAAAGAACCCGGCCTGCATTGTGGACGGCAACCACTCCAATTCCGGCAAACAGCACTTTGAACAGATTCGGATTGTAAAGGAAGTACTCCACAGCCGCCGTCATTCTGCACAGATTAAAGATATGGTAAAAGGAGTTATGATTGAAAGCTACCTTGAACCCGGAAGCCAGAAAATCGGCGAACACTGCTACGGCAAATCCATCACCGATCCATGTCTTGGCTGGGAGGATTCCGAAAGGCTTATCTATGAAATTGCGGAAGGTATTTAAACTTTATTATTTGTACATACAATAGTCTCAATTTACCGAAACCTTACAATTTATTTACTTTTTTTCCGTCTCCTCGCTTGTATTTTTATCTTTTGCGTGATACAATGGGTTCATAGTATATCAAACGTCACGCAAAGGTTTTTCCCTAGTAAGGAGGCGGAATTATGTTACGGAAAACGATGGATATTCGCCAGCGGTGCCATCCTATTCCATTGAGCGTACTCATTACCACTGCCAACTCCTGTGATTGTGATATATTCGTTGAATATGAAGCATCCAGAGTGAACGTGAAGGACTACGACGAGATGATACGGGGCTTTGACACCCATGAGCAGGTACTGATGTTCTTTTTTAACGGCATTGACGAAATGAATGCCGAAAAACGTATTGCCAGGCTTTTTACACCATAATGTTAATCTATTTCCAAGCCATACTACATAAACAATTGCAAACAAAGGTGAAAGACTTCCTCACAGGAAATCTTCCACCTTTTTATGTTTCGTTAAATTTCTCCGGCCGTCAGACTTCAGGGGCCGCCATAAATGCCATAATGGCTTTAATCCCAAAATACAGAAGAACTATCACCCCTAACACTATCCGGTAATATCCAAACAGCTTAAAATCGTTTCTCCTGATGTAGCTCATCAAAAATTTAATCGAGTATACGGACACCAAAAAGGCGACCACCATACCGAAAATCAATATAAAAACTTCCCCTGCAGTAAATCCGAAACCGAATTTCACCAGTTTTATCAGGCTGGCTCCAAACATAACCGGGATCCCCAAAAAGAAGGAAAATTCTGCCGCGGCACTTCTGGAACATCCCAGTATCATAGCTCCCAGTATGGTTGCGCCTGACCGCGAGGTTCCCGGAATCAGGGAAAGTACCTGGAACAGCCCGATATAAAACGCCAGTTTATAAGAAATCTGCGCTGTGCGCTCCACTGCCGGCCGCTGGCCGTAATTCCGGTTCTCCACCACGATAAAAAGGATACCGTATAAAATCAGCATGGCCGCCACCACATAGCTGTTATGCAGATGAGCATCCATCCAGTCGTCCAGAGGGATTCCCACAACAGCCGCAGGAATACAGGCTATGACCACTTTTATCCACAAAATCACCGTATGACGCTTCATGGCCAAGGCATTGCCCACAGGCCAGACTCCATACAGATCCCGCCCTCTCACGGACTTCATGGAGACAAACGGATTCAGCTTTTTAAAATACAAGAGCACCACCGCCAGAATCGCTCCCAGCTGTATCACCACCATAAACACTTCCCGAAACTCGTCTGTCACATCGAGATGGATCAAATCGTCCAAAAGAATCATATGGCCTGTGCTGCTGATTGGCAGCCATTCCGTAAAACCCTCCACAATTCCGAAAACCAGAACTTTCAATACCTCAATAATGCTCATTCATACTCTCCTCTAGATATTCTCAATCTGCCAGTCAATGGGCTCCTGCCCATTGGACTTTAAAAACTCATTGGCCTGGCTGAAATGCCGGCATCCGAAAAATCCCCTGTCGGCCGAATAGGGGCTTGGATGAGGAGCCTTTAAAATCAGATGGTTCGGATTATTAAGCATGGGGATCTTGCTCTGAGCCGGCCGCCCCCAAAGCAGATACACAACCGGCCGGTCTTCTTTATTGACAGCCTCTATGATAGCATCCGTAAAATGTTCCCACCCCTTTCCCTGATGGGAATTAGGCTTATGCGCCCGCACGGTCAGTACTGTGTTCAGCATCAGCACTCCCTGCTTCGCCCACTTCTCCAGATAGCCGTTGTTTGGGATATAGCAGCCCAGATCATCATGAAGCTCCTGATAAATATTCCGCAGAGACGGCGGAACTTTCTGACCAGGCAGCACGGAAAACGACAGGCCGTGAGCCTGATTCGCCCCATGATATGGATCCTGCCCCAGCACCAGCACCTTCACATCCTTAAGGGCTGTCAGATGCAGAGCATTAAAAATATCATCCGACGGCGGATACACCGCAGTCGTACTGTACTCACTCTTTACAAAATCATACAGCTCCTTATAATAAGGTTTCCGAAACTCTTCTCCAATGGCTTCAAGCCAATCATTCTGTATTGCTCCCATAATTCTCCCTTCCCCATCTTTTGTATCGTATCTTTTCTATCTCCGCACAGAAACCCCTCTGCCGCTAAGATACCCTTTCAGTTCCTTTATCTCCAGTTCCTTATAGTGGAACAGGGAAGCCGCCAGGGCAGCATCCGCCTTTCCCCTGGTCAGGGCGTCGTAAAAATGCTCTTTCATCCCTGCGCCGCCCGACGCAATCACCGGAACCGACACACGTTCGGCAATCCTGGCCGTAAGCTCGCAGTCATACCCTGCTTTGGTGCCGTCACAATCCATGCTGGTCAAAAGAATCTCGCCTGCTCCCATGCGGTCCGCTTTCACGGCCCACTCCACCGCGTCTAATCCTGTGTCGATCCTTCCTCCGTGTTTGTACACGTTCCATCCGGAGCCGTCCCTGCGCCTTTTGGCGTCAATGGCCACCACCACGCACTGCCGTCCGAATTTATCTGCCGCATCGCTGATAAGCCGGGGATTGTCGATGGCCGAAGAGTTGACGGAAATCTTATCCGCTCCCTCTCTGAGAAGCCGTTTAAAATCCTCCACCGTCCGGATCCCGCCGCCCACAGTGAAGGGAATAAACACGGTCTCAGCCACCCGCCTGACCATATCCGCCATGGTAGCCCGCGCGTCCGAGGAGGCGGTTATATCCAGAAACACCAGCTCATCTGCACCTGCCTTTCCGTAGGCGGCCCCAATCTCCACCGGATCCCCTGCGTCCCGCAGATTTACAAAATTAACCCCTTTCACGACCCGTCCGTTGTGCACATCCAGGCAGGGGATAATCCGTTTTGTAAACATACACACCTCCATCCGCTTTCCGACAGCTATTTTATATTTATAAAATTCCTCAGAATTCTGAGTCCCGCGTCTCCGCTCTTCTCAGGGTGAAACTGGCAGGCAAAGAGATTCCCCTTTTCCACAGCCCCATGAATGCGGGTGCCGTACTCCGCAGAAGCCGCCACCACCGCCTCGTCCGCCGCCTTTAAGTAATACGAATGGACAAAATAGACGTACGTTCCCGAAGCAATCCCGGCAAACAGTCTGGAATCAGGCCGGATATCCAGACTGTTCCATCCCATATGAGGAATCTTAAGGCCGGGACAGTCCGGAATCTTAAGGATCCTTCCCTTCAAAAGGCCCAGTCCGGCCGCGCCATCGCTCTCCTCGCTTGTCTCAAACATCAGCTGAAGCCCAAGACAGATGCCCAAAAACGGCATCCCTTTATCCGCAACCTGATGGATCACGTCAACCAGCCCATATTTTTCAAGCTTTGCCATGGCATCCCCAAATGCCCCCACTCCCGGAAGCACCACCCTGTCAGCCGAAAAAATCACATCCCTGTCTCTGGTAATCACTGCCTCTTCTCCCAGAAAAAGAAAAGCCTTTTCCACGCTTCTTAAATTTCCTGCATCATAATCTATAATTGCAATCATATGTTCTTCCCCTTTTGCGGGTTGATTTCCTTCCTGGACATTATACAAAATTCCCCGTAAAATTACAACCGATTTTCCGGTTTTCCTGCCTGGACCTTCACATCCTGCAAAGGGCGCTCAGCCGGGATATGAACACCAGTGAATTTTCTGCCACGGCCACGGCCCTGCTGCCAATCTCCTGTGTCACCTGACTCAGGCTCTCATGCACCCGGTACATGCGGGCTTTCCGGTTAAAATAAACGGTCTTCTCAAAAGGCCACCGGATCACCGTAGGCGTCTCAAACCCTTCCCCCAGCTCCAGCACCAGAAGCTCCCGGTTAATCGTCATGGCCAGCCACCTGGTATATCTCTGCCACTGGGGCATATACCCTTCTTCGATATAAGTCTTTGCCTCCCTTGTGTTTCCCGTCAGAGGTGCGCCGCAGTGAGGGCAGATGTCCTCAGGAATCTCCCCCGGCTCCCAGATATCCTTTGTGCATGCCTCAGAGCACTGCCTCCAGGTCTCATTGCCGCAGGGCGCCACGATCCGCTCTTTATCCAGACAGCTGTCATAAACAGCGGCATCTGTGTTGGTGGTCACAATAAAATAGTCTTTGCCGTCTAAAATCTTCCCCAGACCGTCATAGGCCCGGCGCACATCCGAATGCCTGCTCTTCTTCCACTCGCCTCCTATGCCCACCAGCACTTTCTTGGCGCCGGCCAGGCAGTCCAGTACTTCCGCTTCCATATTATCCATAGATTTCTCCCGCTCTCTCTTTGATAATTCAGTATAACATCCTGACAGGGAATACGCAAGGCTGCTTTAACCATGCAAAAAGGCGGAACCATCTTCCGCCTTTTTGTTATCCGATTTCCGGATGTTCTTCCCCCGAAGTCACCTCAGGTACCACTTCGCTCAATCCGCCGCTTGCATCTGCCCGGTAAGTCACATCTCCCACCGTAATCTCCGCATCCGCAGCCATTCGGCCGTCCTCCGGATTCAGGTAATACTTCACTCCGTTTACCTCTATCAGGCCTGTTGCCATAGCGCCGTCTTCGCCGAGATAATACCAGCCGTTGTCGGCAGACTGCCATCCTGTAACCATACAGCCTTCCCCGTCAAAATAGTACCTGGCTCCGTCTATATCCCTCCAGCCGGTGGAGCGGATACCGTCCGTTCCCAGATAATATCTTCTTCCGTTGTCGTTTAACCACCCAGCCTGCATCACACCGTTCTGGTCAAGATAGTACCAGTTGTCCCTGTCATTAACCCAGCCTTTTGCCATGGCTCCGCTTCCGTCCATATAATACCACTTGTCGTCTGTCCGCAGCCATCCCGTAGCCATCTTGCCTGACTCCCGCAGGTAATATGTCTGTCCGCCCTCGCTGAGCCATCCGGTCTTCATGGCCCCGCTGGCCTTGTCGCCGAAATACCATGTCCCGCCGTCATTGATCCAGCCCTTTGAAGCCGCCCCGTTCTCTCCTAAGTAGTACCAGATCCCGTTGTCCGACTTCCAGCCGTACTGCACCTTGCCGGTATTCTCATCCATATAGTATCTCTCACTGTTGAGAATCTGCCAGTTTTTCAGAGCCAGGCCGTCTCCGTCCATATAGTACCAGCCGTCTCCGTCATGAATCCAGCTGTTCTTCTGCAGAACGTAGTTGGAGTAATAATAAGTTTTGGCCGCAATGGTCCTCCATGTGTTGGCCGGTATCACATCAGAGAAATCCCGAAACTGGAAATCAATATCCACATTGCCGCTGATCCCTTTTACAGAGCCTGTAGACGTGGCCTGCCACATAACAGGGGATCCGTAGGTCGGCTTTACAGAATACCGCGCCACCCATACAGGATAGTTCATCAATGCCATGTTCAGATGGTTGTTAAGCCAGTATTCATTGGCATAAATAATCGGATAATACCCTGCTGCCGAAATCCTCCCGCAGAACGCATTGGCAATCTCTGCCAGCTGTTCCTTTGACAGAGCCGCCTGGACCGAGTCCTCCATATCCAGGGCCACCGGGTATGATACGGGATAATCTTTGATGAGATTCAGCACAAAATCTGCTTCCTCCACCGCCATCTCCGGGCTGGTAGCCAGAGAATATATGTAAACGCCTACCTGAACCCCTGCATTCACCGCTCCCTGGATGTTGCTGTGGAATTTGGGATCAACCTCGCCTTTTGAGCGGGTCCCCAGCATCACAAACGATACGTCGTCTGCCGCCACCTGGCTCCAGTTCACATCCCCCTGCCATCTGGATACGTCAATCCCCCGACGGAGCACATTGTGAATGGAAGAGCCGTCAGGCATCAGGTAAACGGATCCCGATCTCTTCCACGCATTGGGATTTACCTGGGAAGTGTCATTGCCGGAGGACGAACTGCTGCCTGTCCCCGGATTCCCGGGGCCGATCTCATTGATATTTTGAGAGGAAGCGCTGCCCTCCCCCGGTCCCGCCGCCCATACCGGCTGGGGAACAGCTCCTGCAGCTACCGCAATAATTCCTGCCACTGCCATTCCCTGACAGTATTTTCCCAAAAGTCTTCTATTTTTCATGAACATCTCCTCTGTATTGAAATCCTATCTGTGTTTCTTTTTTAGTTTACCATATTTATCCCTGCAGTTTTTTACTTTTTACTTAACCTTTTCTGAACAGCCGGAGGATTTGCCCGGACACAAAAAGAACTGCCTGAAAAATCGCTTTTTCAGACAGCTCCTTTTCTTTACATCAGAGACTTATACAGATCAACAATCTCCTCCACGGAAGTATCTCTCGGATTACCCGGCCGGCACGCGTCCGCAAATGCCGACTCTGCCAGAAACTGAATATCCTCTTCTTTTACAATCTCCTTCAGATCCGCCGGAATCCCCACATCCTGGGACAGCTTCTTTACGGCCTCCACGGCAGCTCTGCGGTATTCCTCCTGGCTCATATCGTCAACACCCTCCACTCCCATGGCTTTGGCGATATATTTATATTTCTCGCCGGTACACGGCCCGTTGTACTCCATAACCGTGGGAAGCAAAATGGCATTGGCCACGCCGTGGGGAGTATCATATACAGCGCCCAGGGAGTGGGCCATGGAATGAACGATTCCCAATCCCACATTGGAAAAGCCCATGCCGGCCACATACTGTCCCAGAGCCATACCCTCCCGGCCTTTTGGCGTATTTTCCACCGCCCCTCTCAGAGAGTTTGAAATAATCTCAATGGCCTTCAAGTGGAACATGTCCGTCATCTCCCAGGCCCCTTTCGTGATATATCCCTCAATGGCGTGAGTCAGGGCATCCATACCGGTAGCTGCAGTAAGCCCTTTTGGCATAGACGACATCATATCCGGATCAATCACAGCCACTATGGGGATATCATGGGTATCTACGCAGACAAACTTCCTCTTTTTTTCCACATCTGTAATTACATAGTTAATCGTAACCTCCGCTGCGGTTCCCGCAGTAGTGGGAACCGCAATAATCGGTACGCAGGGGTTCTTTGTAGGTGCAACTCCCTCTAAGCTTCTTACATCCTCAAATTCGGGATTTGTGATAATGATCCCCACAGCTTTAGCCGTATCCATGGAAGAACCGCCGCCGACAGCCACAATATAATCTGCCCCGGAAGCCTTAAATGCCGCCACACCGGACTGCACATTTTCAATCGTGGGATTGGGCTTAATATCAGAATAGATCTCATAGGAAAGGCCAGCCTCATCAAGCACATCCGTCACCTTTTTTGTAACGCCGAATTTGATCAGATCCGGATCCGAGCACACGAAGGCCTTAACAAACCCCCTGGTCTTTACCTCTGCCGGAATCTCTTTCACCGCCCCGGCCCCATGATAGGAAGTCTCATTTAACACAATTCTGTTTGCCATAATCATTTCTCTCCTTTTCTGGAAAATCATTTCTGTTTCCTATGTTATAAGTTTAACGACATCCGTCCGAAAAAGAAAGTGACAAACCTCCTGATTTGTCACTTTCGCAAATGTTTGTATATATTTCACAGTCTATTTTGTATATTTTTTTACTCCTGACTGTTTCATCTGCCGGGCATTGTCTCTTTACATAAGGCCCATTTCTTCAAATACCTCCTCCAGCTTTGCCGGCATAGCTTCCACCAGCTTCCTGGCAATCTGTTCAGGCTCTTCCTCCATACCTCCCAGAATCCATTTTACCGTCATATAGACAGAACCCTGACAGTACATCTCCAGAAGAAACCGGATATCCTCCCCCGGCGCCTTTTTGGTCCTCTTCAGGATCAAGTCCTGGTAAAACCCAAGTATCAGCTCAAAATCGTGTTCTCTCAAAGAGTTCTGATCATCTGAGCGGAACGCCCCCATAAAAAACGCTTTTTCCTCCCGGATAAACTTAAGCTTTTGAGTCAGGCTCTCCTCCACTGTGTGGCTGACTCCGATCTCCTCAAAGCATGCCAGCACCAACTTGTCAAAATACCAGTTAATCAGATCATACTTGTCCAGAAAGTTCCGGTAGAAGGTCTGTCTGGCCACCCCGGCCCCTTCCACAATATCTTTCACCGTAATCCGATCCACAGATGTGGTCTTCATGCATTCTTTCACAGCCTCCGCCAATCTGTATCTGGTCTTTTCCTGTTTCTCCATAAATTATCTGCCTCATTCTCCGGAAATTGCTCTCCCTGCCCGGTATCACTGCCTGAATCCTGCCTCTATTATAATCCAACTCCCAAAAGGTGTAAAGGATGATAAGCGAAATTTCTGATTGAGATACGCCGGCAGTAATGGTATAATGATGTGAATACATTCCGCATTTGTAAAAAGGGAGAATTACACCTATGGAGGAGATCCGTTTAAATAAATATTTAAGTGAAATGGGTATCTGTTCCCGCAGGGAGGCGGATCGCCTGATAGAGGCAGGGAAGATCCAGGTAGACGGAAAAACTGCTTATATGGGAATGAAAATCCGCAGATCCCAGACCGTGATCTGCGGCGGCACCGAGGTGGAAACCGCCAAAGGCCGGCCCAGCCCCGTACTATTGGCTGTCAATAAACCAAAGGGGATTGTCTGCACCACCTCTGACAAAGACAGGGCGGTGAATATTGTGGAGATGGTGAAATATCCTGAGAGAGTATATCCTGTAGGCCGTCTGGACAAAGATTCAGAAGGCCTGATTTTTCTGACAAACCAGGGCAGTCTGGTGAACCAGATCATGAAAGGCTCCTCCAATCACGAAAAAGAGTACGTGGTTCAGGTCAATAAAGCAATAACCGAAGCATTTGTCAAAATCATGGAAGAAGGAGTTTGGCTGGAAGAACTGGGCGTTGCTACAAAGCCTTGCAAGATAGCGGTGACCGGCAGGCAGGAGTTCCATATCATACTGACCCAGGGGCTGAACCGCCAGATCCGCCGGATGTGTACGGCACAGGGCTACCATGTGACAAATCTGCGGCGTATCCGTATTATGAATATCCATTTGGGTAATTTAAAAACAGGGACTTACCGGAAGGTGACCGCTAAAGAGTATGAAACGCTCATAAAAATGCTGGAAAATAATCAATAGAAAGCGGGGATGAAGATGGAACAAAAACTGGCGCGGATGAAAGAGCTGGCCGGCATCTTGTCGGAGGCATCGAGAATATACTATCAGGAAAACGGCGAAATCATGAGCAATTTTGATTACGATAAGCTGTATGATGAGCTGGCCGGCCTGGAGAAGGAAACAGGCATCATATTGTCCGGCAGCCCTACCCAGAAAGTGGGATATGAAGTCCTTGGTGAGCTTCCCAAGGAATCCCACCCCACGGCCATGCTTTCTCTGGATAAAACCAAGGAGGTATCCGCCCTTGAGGAGTGGCTGGAGGACAAAGCCGGCCTTCTCTCCTGGAAGCTGGACGGTTTGACCATTGTGCTGACCTACCAGGGAGGTAATCTTCTGAAAGCTGTGACAAGAGGCAACGGAGAGATAGGTGAAGTTATTACCAACAACGCCAGGGTGTTTGAAAATCTTCCGGTGAAAATTGCCTTTGAGGGGACGCTGGTTTTGCGGGGAGAAGCCGTTATCAAATATTCCGATTTCGAAAAAATGAATCTGGAGCTTGAGGACGGGGAGGCTAAATATAAAAATCCCAGAAATCTGTGCGCCGGTTCCGTGCGCCAGCTGAACAATGAAATTACGGCAAAGCGCCATGTAAACTTTATGGCATTCGGCCTGGTGCAGGCGGACGGAATAAATTTCGAAAACTCCCGGTCAAAACAGTTCCGGTGGCTCAAGTCTATGGGTTTTGGGGTGGTGGAACACCAGTACGTTACCAGGGAAACCATAGCCGAAAAAGTGGCATACTTTGCCGAGGCCGTCAAAGATTATGATGTTCCTTCCGACGGCCTTGTGCTGACCTTTGAGGATATTGCTTACGGTGAGTCCCTGGGAAGAACGGCAAAGTTCCCCCGCAATTCCATTGCCTTCAAATGGGAGGACGAAATCCGGGAAACTACATTGTCCTACATTGAGTGGAGCCCGTCAAGGACAGGCCTTATTAACCCTGTGGCAGTCTTTGAACCGGTAGAACTGGAAGGAACCACCGTAAGCCGCGCCAGCGTCCACAATCTCAGTATTATGGAGGGGTTAGCGCTGGGTGAGGGAGATACCATCACAGTCTATAAAGCCAACATGATTATTCCCCAGATTGCAGATAACCTGACCAGAAGCGGCGTAAAGGATATCCCGGAAATCTGCCCTGTGTGCGGCGGGGCCACCCAGATCCGCCAGGTCAATGACGTAAAAGTTTTGTGCTGTATAAACCCGGACTGCCAGGCTAAAAAGTTAAAAAGCTTTTCCCTGCTGGTCAGCAGGGATGCCCTGAATATTGACGGCCTTTCGGAGGCAACATTGGAGAAATTTATCGGCGCCGGATTTATCAAAGAATTTGCCGACATCTTCTGCCTTGACAAACATAAAGAGGCAATTGTATCTATGGAAGGTTTCGGGCAAAGATCCTACGACAAGCTGATGCAGGCCATCGAAAACGCCAGGCATACCAGCCTGATCCGGGTTGTGTACGGTCTGGGTGTTGCCGGAATCGGCCTGGCCAACGCCCGAATGCTCTGCCGCTATTTTAAATACGACTTTGATGCCATGCGCAGCGCAGACAGCCAGTCCCTGACAGAGGTGGACGGCATCGGCCAGGTACTGGCAGATGCCTGGTGCAGCTATTTTGCGGTTTGCGAAAACCGGCAGGCGGTGGACAGACTTCTGGACCAGCTGACTTTGGAACCGGTGGAAGAGGAGGAAGAAACCGGAGAATTTGCCGGAATGTCGTTTGTAATTACCGGTTCGGTAAATCACTTTAAAAACCGGAAAGAGCTGCAGGCCTTCATTGAATCCAAAGGGGGAAAAGCCACCAGCGCTGTCACAAACAAGACCACCTATCTGATTAACAATGATGTACATTCCGCATCATCCAAAAATAAAAAAGCCAGGGAGCTGGGAATTCCGATTTTATCAGAGGAGGACTTCTTAAAGCTTTTAGAGGGAGAAAACCATGCCAATTAAAATACAAAAAGGCCTGCCTGCCAAGACAGTTTTAGAATCGGAAAATATCTTTGTCATGGACGAAGAACGGGCCATGAGCCAGGATATCCGCCCGCTGGAGATACTGATCCTGAATCTGATGCCGGTTAAGGAGGAAACGGAGACCCAGCTTTTGAGGGCTTTGTCCAACACGCCCCTGCAGATCGACTGCTCGTTCCTCATGCTGAGCACGCACACATCCAAGAATACATCTGCCAGCCATCTTAATAAATTTTACGTGCCCTTTTCAGAGATCCGGCAGAAAAAATATGACGGAATGATTATCACAGGCGCTCCCGTAGAAATGATGGAATTCGAGGAAGTAAATTACTGGACGGAGCTGTCCATGATTATGGAGTGGACAAAAACTCACGTGACATCCACCCTCCACATCTGCTGGGGCGCTCAGGCCGGCCTGTACTATCACTACGGGATACCTAAATACCGGATGGAAAAAAAGCTCTCCGGAATTTACAGCCACAGAATCCTGGACGGAAAAGTGCCGTTAGTAAGGGGAATGGACGATTATATCATGGCTCCCCACTCCCGCTATACGCAGGTGCAGAAAAAAGATGTGGCCAAACACAAAGATCTGCAGATTTTGGCCTCGTCCAGGGAAGCCGGACTGTTTTTGATCCTGAAAAAGGACGGCAGCCAGGTATTCATCCAAGGCCATCCTGAGTATGACAGGATGACCTTAAACAACGAATATCACAGGGATCTGGCCAAAGGGCTGAATCCGGAAATCCCCTGCAACTATTATGAAAATAACGATCCGTTCTCCATGCCGATCCTCTGCTGGAGAAATATGGCCACAACCCTGTACAGCAATTGGTTAAATTATTATGTGTATCAGGAGACGCCCTACGATCTGTACGGAAAAGACAGTTAAGAAATTACTTAGACAAAAAGATTTAGACGGCCCAGAGCATACATGGCTGAAATCCCTGAAAACATCAAAGAATTATGACAGAATTGGCTACTGTCATAAATGCCTATCTTAAAAAGAACAAAGGCAGTTGTGAAGTGAATGTTGCTCCATTTGCCGTGCTCCTGAATAAAGACAGCAGAAATTATGTAGAGCCGGATATCAGCGTAGTATGTGATAAAGATAAACTCAATGAAAAAGGATGCAGCGGCGCTCCTGATTGGATTATTGAGGTAGTATCGCCGGGGAGCAGCGGACGGCGCATGGACTACATGACAAAGCTGTTTAAGTACCAGGAAGCCGGAGTCAGAGAGTATTGGATTGTAGACCCGATAGATGAAACAGTCACTGTGTATGACTTTGAGCACAATGATGTAGGAAAATACTCTTTTCATGATATAGTCCCGGCGGGTATCTATAGGGATCTGGAGATTGACTTTACAGGAATTGATTATATGTAACACCAGTTTACAACTTTTTGATTTTTGAAAAATAAAAATACAAACTCAATCTCTTTGCGGTATAATTTAAGCGACTAAACCAAAATCCACACGAAAAG
>JAAWLV010000049.1 GCA_022798105.1 Hungatella sp. | reverse complement strand
TCCTAGTACATCGCTGCACTAATTCTTGAGTAAATAGCACTTGCTATCCATGCCTTCTGCACGCCTGCGAAGCTAGCCGTAGGCTCCACTACGCCGTCGCTTTGCAGACGCACAGCTGACACGAATATCAAGCACTATTTACTTCAAGATTAGTGCAACGATGTACTAGATGTAATCCAGCCAGCACATTGATTTACATAAAAAAATTATGTAAACTATACATCTGCCGGCAAAGCATAATAAACGGCCTGCCGCTCCATAAGCGGCAGGCCGCAGCCAGCTCTTCCTATTCCAGTTCCCCGTCGTCCAAAAGCTTCCCGTCTCTCCATATCCTCTCCAGGTCGTAAAACAGGCGATCCTCCCTGGAAAATGCATGGACAATGATATCGCCGTAGTCCATCAGGACCCATCCGCCGGCTCCATACCCTTCTATCTGCCTGCACTCATAACCGGCTTTCCCCAGCACTTCCTCCACATTGTCAACCATGGCCTGGACCTGATTGGGGTTGGCTCCGTCCGCAATGAGGAAATAGTCGGCAATCACGGTCACTTCGCGGATATCAATAACCTTGATATCCTGTGCCTTCTTGTCCTCCAGCGCTTTCTTAGCCATCTTGACCATCTTTAAAGCTTCTGACATAGAATCCCTCCTTTACTCACAGTTCTCAATCGCTGCGGTTTTTTTCTTCTCTTCATAATAGGCAAATGCCTGTGCGGTCATGGGATCGACCTTACTCCCCTTTTTGTTCAGATATGCAAGGGTACCCTTCATAATCTGGTAAAGGGCCTCGTCCAGATCCTCAAAGGCCAGCTTTCTCATAGCCGTGAGATTGGAAGCCTTATCCCTTCTGGCCTCAATATAATCCGCCACATACAGTATTTTGTCCAGAAGCTGCATGTCCGGTTTTCCTGTGGTGTGGCAGGCGACGGCGCTTAAAATTTCCTCGTCGTCAATGTGATACTGCTTTTTGGCAAGCCATGCGCCGTACTTGGCGTGAAGTACGGCCGGGGCCTTTCTCTCCTCCGGGGAGACAGGGATGTTGTGCTTGTCGCAGTATTTTATGATTTTAACATCGTCATAGCATTTGGCACAGTCGTGAATCAGGCCTGCAAGTTCCGCCTTCTGCAAAGGATATTCATACCTCATGGCAAGGCAGGCGCAGGTAAAAGAAACACTTAATGAGTGCTCATAGCGGGATCCGCTTAATTTGGATTTCAGTTTTTTTCTCACTTTTAGAATCTGAAAACCCATGATTACCATCTCCTACAAAATTTATATGGCTGTGTATAAATGGCGGCGGTAAATGTAATCTTCCACAGCCGCCGGAACGTATGTCCCGATTGGCCTGCCCTGGCTCACTGCCCTTCGGATGGCCTCAGAGGCGATATCCGTCTCACGGCAGTGGAGAAGGCGGATACAGGCGCCGTATTTGTCCGTCAGATACCGGATCTGATCCCTTAAAGGCAGATGCTCCCCGCCGTACTCTCTGTCAGCCACCAGCAGGGAGACATTAGTCAGCACCTGTTCCGGGTGATACCATTTTTCGATCTCATAGAGGGAATCAGCCCCCACAATATAGTAAAACCGGTCGGCGGGAAAGGATTCCTTTAAGAGAGCCAGGGTCTGAGCCGTGTAAGTGCTTCCGTCCCTGGAAACCTCAAAGTCCGAGAACAGAAAGCCCGTCTCCCCCTCCAGAGCCAGCTTTACCATGGCGCAGCGATCCTCCTTGGCAGTGACCTGCCTGTCCTTTTTGTGGGGCGGCTGGCCAGAGGGCATAAACCATACAAAGTCCAGCCCGTATTCCTCGTAAGCCTGCCTTCCAAGGAGCAGATGGCCGTTGTGGACAGGGTCAAAGGTGCCCCCCATAATTCCGATATCCGCCATGTATGCAAGCCTCCTTACGTCTCCGGCTGCCTAAGGCAGCTGGATTTTTCTCTTTTTCTCGTCTTTTGCCTCTTTATAAAGCACGATCTTCCTGCCGATTACCTGAACCACCTGTGAGTGGGTCCGCTCCGCCAGCATCTGAGCCAGGGCGCGGCTGTCATCCAGACAGTTTTTCAGCACGCTGATTTTGATTAGCTCCCTGGCCTCCAAAGCCTCCGCCACAGCCTGGGTAAGCTCTGGAGTCAGGCTGGATTTGCCGATCTGAAAAATAGGCTCCAGATTCATGGCAAGGCCTTTTAAGAAAGCCCGCTGTTTTGTAGTCATATATTACCCCTTTCGGATCTTGTCCTGTAAACAATTCTTCTGTACTATTTATAATAATCAAAGGCAAGGCCGTACATCCGCACCGTATCGCCCTCTTCAATGCCGGCCTTCTCAAGCTCCTCCAAAACGCCGGAATCCCGCAGGAAATTCTGGAAAAACACAAAGCCCTTTTCCGACTCCAGGTTGGTGTAGCCCAGCATCTTCTCTATCCGGGGACCCTCTACCACATATTCACCGTCTTCATTTCTCTCCACCGTGTAGGGCAGATTCATGCCTGCCTGCAGGCTGGAGATGTCAAATTCTTTCTCAAAGACAACGGGTTTTGCATCCAGGTTCTTTAAAAGCTCCAGGACACCGTAGAGGAGCTCTCTGACCCCCTTGCCGCTTACGGCAGATATGGGATAGACGTTTATTCCCTCCGGCTCAAAAGCCTTTCGCAGCCGTTCCACCGGGTCTTCGTAGCCGCTGTAAATGGCGTCGGTCTTGTTGGCCGCAATCACCTGGGGGCGCCGGATAAGTTCTTCATTGTAGGAGCGCAGCTCTTCGTTGATGGTGCGGATGTCTTCCACCGGGTCTCTCCCCTCGGTGGAGGCTGCATCCACCACATGAATCAGCACTTTTGTCCGTTCAATATGGCGCAGAAAATCATGGCCCAGCCCTACGCCCCGGCTTGCCCCCTCAATAAGGCCGGGGATATCCGCCATGACAAAGCCGGCGCCGTCGTCTAAGTCTACCACTCCCAGATGGGGATCAAGGGTAGTAAAGTGATAATTGGCAATCTTTGGCTTTGCGTTGCTGACCCGTGACAGGAGGGTAGATTTGCCCACGTTGGGAAAGCCCACCAGGCCCACATCGGCAATAACTTTGAGCTCCAGCATGACCCACAGCTCCTGGCTCTCCTGGCCCGGCTGGGCATACTTGGGGGCCTGCATGGTGGCGGTGGCATAGTGCATATTGCCCTGGCCGCCCCTGCCGCCTTTTAAGATTACTTCCCGTCGGTTGGCGCCGGACATATCGGCAATGACCTTGCCGGTCTCAAAATCCTTGATGACGGTCCCCTCAGGAACTTTGATCACCAGATCCTTTCCGTCGGCCCCGTGACAGCGCTTCTTGCCGCCGGGCTCCCCGCTTTTGGCAACGTACTTCCGAACCTGCCTGAAATCCACCAGGGTATTTAGACCGTCGTCAACTTCAAAAATAATGTCCCCGCCTCTTCCTCCGTCTCCGCCGTCAGGTCCTCCTGCCGGGACAAACAGCTCCCGGCGGAAGCTGACATGGCCGTCTCCGCCTCTTCCGGATTTTATAAATACCTTTGCGCGATCTGCAAACATTGCTCACCGTAACCTTTCTTTCTCATTTCCATAAGGAAAATGGCTTCATACGTTGTAAGTATGAAGCCATCAATGTCTAAGTATAAGGGAAAACCGACCGGCGGCCCGCCCCGTCTTACTCGCTGATTGTTCTCGGGTATACAGAAACCTGCTTTTTGTCTCTGCCCTTTCTCTCAAATCTCACAACACCGTCAACCATGGCAAACAATGTGTCGTCGCCGCCGCGGCCTACATTCACGCCCGGATGGATCTTGGTGCCTCTCTGTCTGTAGAGAATGTTGCCGGCAAGAACAAACTGTCCGTCAGCCCTTTTGGCTCCCAGTCTCTTGGCCTCGGAATCTCTGCCGTTCTTGGTAGAGCCCACACCTTTTTTATGAGCGAATAACTGAAGGTTCATCTTAAACATCACTTACACCTCCTTAAAACGAATTTTAATATATGGTTCTCCGTATTCCTCTTCAATATTCAAAAGACCAAATACCAAAGAATTCATAAGGAGTTCGGATTCTGAACTGATGGCGGAAAGAAAACGGAAGGAAAACCCTCCTGCCTCTTCATCCTCCTCGGCCTCAAACAAATCTTCCGTAAAGTGTTCCACAGAATTGGACATGTTGAGAGTCAATGCGGAAACGGCCGCACAGACCAGCTCCTGCCCTTCCATATGTGTTTCTGCCAGACCGGCATGCCCCAGCATACGGATGCCTGTGTACCGGTGTTCGGAATCTGTCAATACTGTTACATTAACCATAGAATCACCAAAGGCTTAAGCGTTGATCTTGTCAATCTTAACCTGAGTAAAGAGCTGTCTGTGGCCGTTTTTCTTGTGATAGCCAGTTTTTCTCTTGTACTTGTATACGATGACTTTCTTGCCCTTGCCCTCTTTTACAACGGTTGCAGTTACGGTAGCGCCCTCAACTGTAGGACAGCCGATGGATAACTCCCCGTTATTTACTGCAAGCACCTTATCAAAGGTAACAGTCTCTCCAGCTTCAACACCAAGCTTCTCAACCTTAATGATATCGCCTTCTGCGACTTTATACTGCTTACCGCCGGTTGCAATAATCGCGTACATAATGGCACCTCCTGTTATCATTACTCGCCAGCTGCGGTGCCCTGTATAGGAACAGGAGCTTTCAACCTCGCTGTGCGGCATACTGTAATATATTAACATCTATCCCTCTGGTTGTCAACCGGTTTTTTCGGCAGTTTCGCGGAAATTTCCGCGCCGATGCGGGGAAAAAGCCGCTGCCCAAGATAACGGATCCCTCTCTCAAAGACCAGGGGAACCGAAAGGCCGGCCAGGAGATAAAATACTTTCAGCTGGCTTAAACCTCTGGGGAGAAAACAGTAATAAAAATCCGTCCTGTAGGCATTGAAATCAAAGGACGTAAAAAGTATCTCTCTGGAGGCAAAAAAGGCGTATACGGCTTTGATCATGAGAAATACAGTCATATGGTGCATCATGATATCGTAGGTGTTTCTGCCCAGAAACAAGACGGTTCTGCTGTTTTGAAAAGCGGGAACCAGGATGCGGGCCACGCGCAGCCAGAATCCGATTCCAAGGGCCGCCGTGATGTAGGGCAGGAAATAACCGGTAAAATCCCGGCAGTTGCTTACGGCATAGATCAAAACCCGGCCTGACCCGGCCAGAACCATGGCCGCTCCCAGTATGACGGAAAAATATTGGAGATTGCCCAGGGTATCCCGCTTTTCCAGGCGGGTTCTGTACAGATGGCCTGCGCCGTACAGCGGTATAAGGAACATCACCTTTATAAGGGTGAGCCAAAATGCCTCCGCGCCGGTACATTTGGCGATATGGATCCCTGCCGCGCCTAAAGCCAGACAGGCTGCGCCGCTCTTCCATCCCTTTAAAAACCGCTGCAAAGTCCCGTAGGCAAGCTCCGTCAAAAACAGCGTGGGAACAAACCATGCCGCATGGTTCAGGATAAACTGATATCCGTGGACAAAGGGTTCGACAAATAAATTGCGGATTGTCACAGGCTCCCCGAAGGTAAAACCGTGACGGCGAAGGAGCCAGGCCAGGCAGCCGTAAAACAGGTTCCATAAGAAATAGGGAACCATAAGCCGTTTAAACTTATGTTTCCCATAACGAACAAGATCCTGCTCACTTCCGGAACGGTAAAAATATCCGGATATAAAGGCAAACAGCGGAATATGAAAGGAATAGTAGGGAAGCAGGCCTCCTATATCCAGATAGCTGTTGTTTAAATGCCCGTCCACCACAAAGATAATTCCCAGGGCGGACAGGATGCAAAACTGTATATTTATTGATTTGTTCTGTTCTTTTTCCATAAAAAGTATATCCCCAGCAAAGGTGTCAGCCTGCCGGTCAGTTAATCAGCAAATCTGCCTGTCAGTCGCCCAGCACATTGACGATTTTTACAGGAGTCCTGTAATACATATCAGAGGTGATGATTCCTGTGGTCTCATTGGAAGCATGGACAATCCGCCCGCCGCCGATATAGAGGGCCACATGGTTAATATGGCTGCCGCTGCTGTAAAATACCAGATCCCCGGGTCTGGCTTCATCCGCAGACACGGATCGTCCCTGGGCGGACTGGGAAGCGGCTGTCCGGTTAAGGTAAACCCCGGCTGTGTGGCTTAATATGTATCTGGTAAACCCGGAACAGTCCACCCCGGTGTGAGGGTCATTGCCCCCGTAGACATAGGCGTTGCCCACAAACTGCAGGGCATCGGAAACAATGGACTGCCGCAGAGCCTTTTTCCTTTCAGCCTCTGCTGCCGCCGCCTCTTTCTTCGCCTCGATGGTGTTAAGGTAATGGTCATACTGTCCGGACACCTGGGAAAGGCTGTCCTGAAGATAGCTTAGTTCCGACTGGATGGACAGAAAACTCATGGTGCGTTTTGTATGGCTGAATGTGGGGGCGGACTGCAGATCGCCCTGAACCGCACGGACGCTGCCGGTCTGATCGCCTCCGGGAGGCGCTTCCTCCTGGGCCTGGCCGGTCTCCTCCCCCTGGGTCTCCTGCTCTGATTCAAGACCCAGCTCCTCCCGGATCTGGCTCTCCCGCTCCACCAGCTCTTTCAGTTCTGTGATGGTGTCCCTGGTTCTCTGCTCCAGCTCCTTTAGCTCCTGCTCCTGAAGGCTGCGGGCCTGTCTGAGGGACTCGTTCTCATCATCCGCCATCTGCTTTTGGGCAGCCAAAAGCTGCCATTCCTGCTCCAGATTCTCCTTCTCGATCTCCAGCTGCTCTTTCTCCTGCCGTACTACCTGCAGCTGAGCCCGGGAACCTGCAAAAAACAGGCAGGTTCCGGAGAGAATCAGAATCCCCAGAAAAATCAGTCCGAACGTCCACACAGGAGTTTTAAAATGTATGGGTTTCTTTTGGGAATGGGGAAGCAGCATCACCGTGTAATTGAGGGAAATGCGCTCCTTTTTAAACCGTTTCCACTTCATATTGAAAAAACAACACTCCTTTATGACAAACTGGGCTTTTAAGCGGTTTTAGCCTGATCATTCCCGTTTTTGTGGGAATCTTCCTTTTTATTCCGGCCGTTCTTTTCTTTCGTATCCTGGCCGCTGTTATCTTTAGCCGGCTCTTCTTTTGCCGTATGGGGGGCTGATACATCGGCTTTTGGAGTATGTACGGGGTTTTTGGATGCAGAAGACAGGGAATCCGTCCGCAGCTTCTCCTCCCCTGCCACTTCCATGGTACAGTTTCCTTTGAAGGAAGCGCCCTCGTCGATCACAAGCGTCTTGGTGATCAGATCGCCCAGCACGCGGCCGGTGGATGTCATCTCGATCCGCTCCTTGGCTATAAGGTTGCCGTAAACAATGCCTGCCACCAGGATCTCCACTGCCGTGATATCGCCGACTACCTCTCCGGTCTCCCCCACGATGACGGAGCTTTCAGACATAATCTTCCCCTCCAGGACACCGTCTATTCTGGTGGACTCGGAGGCTGTCAAAACGCCTTCGATTCTGGAATTATTGCCGATAATGGTGCTGATTGTGCTTGTATTGATGGTATCGCCTTTTTTCTTTGAACCAAACATAATTCTCTCTCCCCTGTCATTGTCCCCGGCATGAAAGCCGTGGGTTTGCGCCGGTTGGCTTTTCTATATAGTAATACTTTTTGCACAAAAAAGCAATAGATTTTAACAGAATTGTAATGTTCGGACCCCTGAAATTTTTTCATAAAACGTATATCGGTTCCATTTACCGGAACAGACAGTCTTGTTTTTGCGCAGCTGCAGACAGGCAGATGCCCCGCATCTGCAAAGCCGAGAGTGCCGGGAATTCCGGGGCTTTACGGCATTGACAAAAGCGGGGCGCATTTTTATTTTACTGCCAGATTTCGTATATAAAGCGGGGATTGATGAACTTGGGAGTTATCCTTTTTATTAAGTATGTAAATGGTATAGCTGTTATTATAAAATCCGTCATCAACAGAACACGTTAGATTGAATCTTCGATGCATATACCCCAGTCATTGGAAGACCCGATATCAAATCTGATCGATGGCCGTTTATGTTTCATAAACGTAAGATTGCCGGAATCCTACCAGCCTTTGCGCCATGTAGCAGGCGAAAACAGGATCAGCATGGGGAAAATCTCCAGCCTTCCCGCCAGCATATCAAACATCAGCACATACTTTGACGCAGCCGACAGCTGGGAGAAATTGCACATGGGCCCAACGGCCTCCATGCCGGGCCCTATGTTGTTAAATGTGGCGGCCACGGCGGTAAAACAGGTGGTAAAATCAAAATTGTCAAGGCTGACCACAAGGACCGAAGCCGCAAAAATAAAGAAGTAGGCAATAAAATAGTTGTTCACAGACCGGATCACCCCGGTATCCAGGGATTTTTTTTCAAGCCTTAAGACTCTCACGCTTCTGGGATGGATCAGGGCCAGCAGTTCATTTCTCACGGATTTCAGCCATATGATGATCCTGGATACTTTCATGCCTCCTCCCGTGCTGCCGGCACAGGCCCCCACAAACATAAGGCCGATGAGGATGGACTTGGAAAACTGGGGCCATGCGTCAAAATCCACCGTGGAAAAGCCGGTAGTGGTTATGATGGAGCCTACCTGGAACGCCGTGTGGTGGAACGCCTGAAAAAGGCTTTCAAAGCTTCCGCGGACATTTAAGGTAATAAGCGCCACAGACACCGCGATGATCCCTAAGTACACTCTCGCCTCCTCACAGGAGCAGGCATCCTTAAACCGTTTTACCAGAATCAGGTAGTAGACATTAAAATTGATTCCGAAAAGGATCATAAACACCGTCACAACCCCCTGCAGGTAGTAGCTGTCATAGTAGGCGATGCTGCTGTTTTTGATGCCGAAGCCGCCGGTGCCTGCCGTGCCGAAGCTGGTGGCCAGGGCGTCAAACAGGGGCATCCCGCCTAAAAGCAGAAGGACTACCTGAATCAGGGTCATGGCCAGATAGATCACATAGAGGATCTTTGCCGTGGTCTTTATCTTCGGCGTCAGTTTCCCCACAGACGGGCCGGGGCTCTCCGCCCTCATAATGTGCATGGCGTAACCGCCGCCTGCAAGGGGCATGATGGCCAGCACAAACACCAGGACTCCCATACCGCCTACCCAGTGGGTGAAGCTTCTCCACATCAGCATGGAGGGAGACAGGCCCTCCACATTGTTCAAAATACTGGCTCCGGTGGTGGTAAAACCGGAGATGGTCTCAAAAAGCGCGTCTGTAAGGGACGGGATCTGCCCGCTCAGCCAGAAGGGAAGAGCCCCGAAGAAACTTAAAACCACCCAGATAAGGGCCACAGCCACAAACCCCTCCCTGGCGTAGAACACGGAGTTTTTCGGCCGCTTGTGGGAGGTAATCCATCCGATGGCCAGGCACACAGCCATAACAGCCAGGAAAAAAAGCAGGCATCCGTCCCCGTAGATTACTGACACCGCACAGGGCAGAAGCATCAAAACCGCCTCAATAATCAAAACCCATCCTAAAAAATAGAATATAATCCCGATATTCATAAATGCATTACCTCAAAATGTCTTTTAAGTCTTTAAGCCCTGTGTTGGTGGTAACAATGATCACCGTATCCCCCGGTTCCAGGGCGTCCTTGCCCCGCGGAGTGATGATTTTTCCCATGCGGTTGATGCAGGCCACCAGAAGGTTGGGCTTTAAGTCCAGCTTCTCCAGAGGGATCCCTATGACAGGCGCTTCATCCCCTACGCGGAATTCCAGCGCTTCCGCTTTGTCCGCCACGATCTTGTAGAGGGTTTCCACGTTGCTCCCAAGGGAGTTCTGCATGGCGCGGACGTACTGTAAAATCAGATCCGCCGTGATCAGCTTGGGATAGATGACGCTTCCCAGATTCATGTCATTGACCACGCTCTCAAAGGTGGTCCGGTTGACCTTTGTAATAAGCTTTGCTTTGGACTGGCTGGCTGCATACAGAGAAAGAATAATATTCTCCTCGTCAAAGCCTGTCAGGGCGGCAAATGCCTCGGTCTGGCGGAGCCCCTCCTCCAAAAGAAGCTGCTGGTCGGAACCGTCGCCGTTGATGATCATAACTCCCGGAAGCTCGTCGCTTAGCTGGTTGCACCGCTCCAGATCATGTTCCACGATCTTAAGCTTGATGGGGGCGTCCTCAAGCATCTTGGCCAGATAGTAGGTAATCCTGCCGCCGCCGATAATAATGATGCTTTTGATGCTGTTGTTTTCGATGCCAACAGCCTTGAAAAAGCGCATGGAGGCGGAGGGGGATGCCACAAAGGACACCTTGTCCCCGGATTTTAAGACAAAATTGCCGTTGGGGATGACCACATCCTGACCCCGCTCCACGGCACAGAACAGGACGCTGCACTTTAAGGTGGAATTAACCTCCCACACCTTCAGATCATGGAGCACGGATCCCACGGGAATCTGGAACTTCATGATCTCGACCCGGCCCTTGGCAAAGGTGTCAATCTTGATGGCCGACGGGAACTTTAACAGCCTGGAGATCTCCATAGCCGCCGCAAATTCCGGGTTGATGGACATGGAGAGGTTTAATTCCTCCCGCAGGTAATTGATCTCAGCCGTGTACTCAGGCTTTCGGATTCTGGCTATGGTGTGGCAGTTTCCCGCCTTTTTCGCAATAAGGCAGCACAGCATGTTCAGCTCGTCGGAGGTGGTTGTGGCGATGAGAAGGTCTGCCTCCCGGATCCCCGCGTCCATCTGAACCTGGAACACGGCGCCGTTGCCCACCACGCCCATAACATCCATACTCTGGGTGACCTTCTCCACCACCACGGAGTCCTGGTCTATGATGGTAATGTCATGGCCCTCATTGTCCAGTTCCTCCGCCAGGGTCATGCCCACCTTTCCGCAGCCAACAATAATGATTTTCATCGTTTATCTCCTTTTTGTACCTGTTCCCGAAATGATTTTCGTATCTTCTTTCTTGTAACCTCCACAAGTCCCAGAGCGGTCATGTCAACCACCGTGGTTTTTACCGGGTCTTTCCTGCACAGGGCTGTGAAGGTTTCCATCAGTTCCTGCCTGTCCTCAGGAGGGGTCATGTCAATGAAATCGACGACAATGATTCCCGACAGATTCCGAAGGCGCAGCTGGAACGCGATCTCGGCGGCAGCTTCCAGATTGATTTTGAGGATAGTATCCCTCAGGGTCTTCTTTCCTGAATATTTCCCGCTGTTTACGTCGATAACCGTCATAGCCTCCGTGGGTTCAATAACCAGATATCCTCCGGATTTCAGCCAGACCCGTTTCTGCAGAGCCTCGTCCACGGCCTTCTCGATGGAGTACAGCTTGCTCAGGGAAAGGAGGGGATCCTCATAGAACCGCACTCTCCCCAGATCCTGGGGCTGACAGGCTTTCAGGTATTCCTGTATTCCGGCAAATATATCCGTCTGATCCGTGACGATCTCCTCCATAAAGTCCCCGTAGGTATCCCTGAGGCTTCCTATATAAGAGGGTTCCGCCTGATATAAAAGGGTGTGGCAGGTGCGGTGTCCCGCCTCGGACAAAAGCCGGTAATACCGCTCCCTCAGCATCTTTAATTCCTCCAGGATCTCCTCAGAGGAGGCGGACATGGCGTTGGTCCGGACAATTATGCCGAAATCCCGATCCTTTTCCTCCAAAAGAGCCTGGCGGATCTGTTCTTTCCACGGTCCGTCGGACAGCTTGGAGGAGAAGCCGATCTGACACCGACCTAAGGTGAGGACGCAGTACCGGCCCGTAAGGCTTATGTTGCTGGTGACCACCGGATCCTTGGTCTTTACGGCGTCGCCTTTCACCTGCACCACGATCTCGTCGCCGGGGCGCAGAAGGCGGGGGCCGGAGGCTGTCTTCTTTCTGTCCGCGTCCTGCCTTTTGGCGTCCTTAAAACCGGGCCCGTCCCCGGATTCCTCTCCCGGGATACCTGGGGCCAGGCTGTCGGCGAAGAGATGGCGCCGGTTCTCGGTCAGGCTGTAGTAGGCCGTCAGGCCGCCGCCCAGGTCGATAAAGGCGGAGTTAATGTTCTTTGCGATATTCTTTACTTTTCCGATATAGATATTTCCCAGGATGGAGCCGCTCTCCTCCTCCAGATTCAGCTGTATGGCCCTTTGGCCGCTTATGAGGGCCGTCAGGATCCGTCCGTCCATCCGGGTAATGATTAGTTTATTCAATGTTTTCTCCAAACTCCTCCAACGGGATCGGATGTCCGGCGTCATTCCGGCCGTAGACTTCCTCCCGCTGAATCTGAAAGGCAAACCCGGGGTATTCCCACCCCATCTCCCTGTAGAAAGTCTCCATCACGAACTCCGGCTTTACGTTGTCCGTGCTGCCTGTGGACACCTGCATGAAAATGCGGTTCTCCCGTCTTTCAAGGCAGTAGATGAGAGGCTTCAGATCCAGGTCCCGCTGTCCTTTTTTCGTCTGTTTCGTCACCAGGATCTGCTCTCTGGCGTAGAATTCTGCCAGTTTTTCGAAAAATGCTTCCGGCTCCTCCGGTTCGTACCCTTCCCTGAAGCTGAGGGTGTAGTCGGCGGCGCACACGATGGACATGGCGTTTTTGCAGGCGTCGGGAAGCTTCCGGCAGCTGAGTATCCGGATTTCCTCCACCATGGCCTGGCTGAGCCGGTCTTTCATCGTCCTGAAAAAGGAGGCCTCTTCCGTTTCCGCCGGGGATTCGGTCACCTCGATATCCAGATACTCCCCCCGGCTGGTGATGCCTACGCCAAGAGGCGCCGCAAAGGACATGATCTGGTGGGGGCTGAAGCCCTCGCTGTAACGGATGGGGATGCGGGCCCGCCTTATAGCCTTCTGGAAGTACCGCATCATGTCCAGATGGCCCACAAACTTCATGGAACCCTCCTTGGAAAATTTAATTCTTATCTTCATAGCAGACACCTCCCCCAAATCCTCTGGCCCCGCAGCCGGAACACTGTTTGCGGCAGTTGGGCGTCACCCGGCCTTCAAGGGCAAGGAGCCACTCTCTCTCTAAAAATTCCCTGGAAATACCCGCGTCAATGAAATCCCAGGGGAACACCTCGTCGATCTGCCGCTCCCTGACGGTGTAGAAGTCCGGGTCTATGTGACACTGTTCAAAGGCTTTCATCCACAGGCTGTTGTCAAAGTTTTCGGACCAGGAGTCGAACAGCGCCCCGTTTTTGTACGCCTGTTCCACCACGGCGGCCACATTCCGGTCGCCTCTGGCAAGAACTCCCTCCAGGATCGTCACATCCGCCTCATGCCAGTTGTATTTGAGGCTTTTGAAATTTTTCATCTCCCGGAACTTGTTTTTTACAAGATAGGCCCGCTCCAGAAACTCGTCCCTGGTGCACATCTTCGCCCACTGGAAGGGCGTAAAGGGCTTGGGAACAAAGAAGGAGGAGCTGGCCACAATCTGTACCTTCCCCCGGCGCTGCTCCTTGGGGACCGTGTCATAGTAGGTCCGGGCGATCTTCTCCGACAGAAGGGCGATCCCCTCCATATCCTCCGGCTGCTCCGTGGGAAGGCCCAGCATAAAGTAGAGCTTTACCCGGTTCCATCCGCCCATAAAGGCCTTAGAGGCCCCGTCAAGTATTACCTCTTCCGTCAGTCCTTTGTTGATCACATCCCTGAGCCGCTGGGTGCCGGCCTCCGGCGCAAAGGTAAGGCTGCTTTTCTTCACGTCCTGTACCTTGCTCATTACATCCAGGGAGAAGGCGTCAATCCGCAGGGACGGCAGGGAGATGTTGATCCCTTTGGCGCTGCACTGGTCTATAAGAAAGTCCGTCAGTTCCGGAAGGTGTGTATAGTCGCTGGAACTGAGGGAACTTAAGGAAATCTCCTCGTGGCCTGTGGTCTCAAGAAGCTTATTGGCACAGCGCTTCAGATATTCAAGGCCGTGTTCCCTGAGAGGCCGGTAGACATTGCCGGCCTGGCAGAAGCGGCATCCCCGGATACAGCCTCTCTGAATCTCCAGCACCACCCTGTCCTGTGTAACCTTCATAAACGGGACTAAAGGTTTTTCGATGTAGGGGGCGCTGTCCATATCCACAACCAGCTCTTTCGTAACCTTCTCACCGGCGTGGGGGTTGTTAGGTTTAAAGCTCGCGATGGTTCCGTCACTTTTGTAGGTTACATCGTAAAAGGCGGGGACGTAAATTCCCGGAATTTCTGCCGCCTTTTCCAGGAAAGTTCGCCGGCTTTTGCCGTTTTTTTTGTTCTCCTTGTAGGCGTCAAACAGCTGTCCGTAGACAGTCTCCCCTTCTCCGATGTAAAACAGGTCGAAAAATTCCGCCAGAGGTTCCGGGTTGTAGGCGCAGGGACCGCCTCCGATGACGAGGGGAAACTCCTCCCCCCGGTCCCGGCTGTGCAGGGGAATGTGGCTTAAGTCCAGAATCTGCAGGATGTTGGTGTAGCACATCTCGTACTGGAGGGTGATCCCAAGGAAGTCAAAGTCTTTGACAGGCTCCTGGGACTCCAGGGCAAAGAGGGGAATCTGCTTCTCCCTCATAATCTTGTCCAGATCCGTCCACGGGGAGTAGACACGCTCGCAGTAGGTGTCCTCCCGGCGGTTGAACATGTCGTAGAGGATCTGGATCCCTAAGTGGGACATGCCGATTTCATATACGTCGGGGAAGCACATGCAGAAGCGGATATCCACGGATTCAGGATTCTTGACGCACATGTTCACTTCGCCGCCGATGTAGCGGGCGGGCTGCTGGATACTCAGTAAAATTTCATCAGGTAAGGCTAGTTTTCTCATGATTTTTCCTTATATTTTTATTGATATTGCATAGATTTTACATATCTTTTATGGTGCGGAAACCGGTTGATTCTCGTACATTCTACCATATATCAAGCTATTCTACCACAGTTTCCTGCAAAACGGCAACTACTACTTGCGCGGCAGGGAAAATCGTAAGTATCTCTGGGATTATCCAATAAGAACCTTCTTACCCTCAAATCCAAAGCCATATGTTCGGATCCTGTCTTCGCCGATCCCTTCTGCCGCTAAAGCTGATTTTCCATAATAGCGGGAAAGGTAAAGAGACAGCTTCTTTAAGGACAGAGTGATCGCGCTGTTTTCCGGATCGGCAGAGATCTTACGAAAGTCATCCTTTTCATCTTCCGCCAGAACATCACTGTCCAGTAAAAACCGATATTTTCCAAAAACCATTTTTATAATCTGACCGATCTTTTCACGCGCTGCGGGGAACGTTTACTTCTTTTACATCGGCAAAACTAAGAGCGATCACCGGATAAGTTCCTGATACGTTTTATTATTCCATATGGAGAGCCCTTCAAATATCTTTCCCTGCCCTTTATATTCTACAGAGAAAAAACGCTCCAGCATACTCATATTCAGCGTCTTGCCAAAACGGCGGGGACGGGCAATCAAAGTAACCGCATCCTGATTTTCCCACCACTCCCTAATGAATCCTGTCTTGTCCACATAAAAACAGCCACTTGCCATCAGCTGGGCAAAATCCTGATGTCCAATACCGATTATTTTTGCCATAATTGGCTATGCCCCCTTTCTTCCTGCTTGAATGTTTATTTATTCATCTGGAATTTCTATTAGTCAATTAACGGCTCAATCTCCGGCATAAGCTCATTCTTGAACTCGTCGATCATCTGTGTTCTGAATTTGAACTTAGACAGGGCATTCTCATTTCCTTCCTTGTAGGCTGCATAATCTGCGCTGTCCTTCAGCTTATTCTCGTTTGCCAGCTCTCCGTCCCTGAAATGGCAGGCTTCATACCTGACATCTTCATAATCCAGATACCACTTTTGGGCATATCTTTTAATTTCCGCCTCAATAACAGAATAGCGCATCTGGCTGATAATAACGGAAATATCCTGTCCCAGGAATCTCTCTTTGTCGTGTTCGATGTCATCCACGACCTGCGCAAGCAATTTACTCAGTTTGGGGTTATCACTTGAGAACTCTGCTATGGTCTCCTTGATGGTTCTTATCCTGGTCTCAAATTCAACCTCGTCGAAATCGTTCTCTGACTGATCCAATGATTCCACAACCCCACGTAATAATTCTACTATATACTCAAAATCAATCCGCAGTTTGCTGTAAGCCACTAAATCATAATCATCCCAAACAGGTTCTTCTTGATCCGGATCACTATTCGGTTTTTTTAGCTCTTCCATTACATTTTTATACATTGCCGCATAATTTTCATATTCTTCTTGTGAAAATCCAAATGCATCAAGCACTTGCGGTTCATAAACGGAAAAAGATTTCAGGTGGGCAAAATCATGGTCCAGGGATCTGAAAAGATTAATAAATGTCTTTTTTTGTTTGCGTGACAATCCTGCTATTTCTTCGGATGTCCGCGCCAGGTTTCGGATGGCTTTAAGAGATATGGAAAAGGATGTTTTCACATCATCCCAATCTTCCGCAATAGGATTGCCGTCACCGCCGCGGGAATACAGCCTGAGTGCTTTATTGATCGCTTCTTTATATTCTTTTGGAGCCTGAAATGTCACAATCTGTCCATACTGTTTCGCGTAATCAAAAAGCCGGTTGGTGCGGGAAAATGCCTGAATGATATTCTCCGGCCCCATAGGCTGTCTGTCAATAAACAACGTAGACAGGCACGGCGCGTCAAATCCGGTTAAAAGCCGATCGACCACGATTACCAGATCAAGCTGCTGACTTCGATCAAAATACTTTTTCTCTTTTCTCGCCAAACGTTCATTGAGATTGCGATTGTAAGCATTTATGGCATCAATCTGATAGCGACTGCCAAACATTTCATAATAATCTTTTAACGCCTCCTTCATTTTATCCTGATTGGCGGCGGAAAATTCTTCATTTTCCGACAGCGAATACGTTATGGCAAACTTGGGGAAATCCGGCAGTGCCTTATGTATCGTATCACTGATCTTTAATTCATCCTTTCCTTCTTTCACCTTCTTCAGCAGATCATAGTACTTTTGTGCTCTTTTAATCGAATTGGTGGTTAAGATTGCCTCATATGTTTTGCCTCTTCCATTGTTCATGCCAAACTTGTCATAGGACTGATTCAAAATGACATTCAGCACTTTACGCATATGGGCTTCACTTTCATATACATTTCTTTCCTCATCGGAATTTAAATCTTTAGCGCCAAGGTTCTCCACCATGAAACCAAGAACCGCCACGTCATGGATCGCCTCTTTAATCGTGTAGCTGTGGAGACATTTCCCATACAACTGTTCTGTGGTCTGGGGCAAGTCTCCCTTCTGTTCATAGCTGTTTTCCTCAAAAATAGGAGTCCCCGTAAAACCATACCACAAAGAATTGGCGAAAAATTTTTCCAGCTCTCTTTTGGTTTTTGGTGTTACCGCTCTATGGCATTCATCCACAACAAAAGCGACTTTTAATGATTTAATCTTGTGATACTGGCTGGTCCCTTCCTTCAGACGCTTATTCACCATGATCTGCATCTTCTGTCTGGTGGTCACTATCATTTGGCGGTTGCCATCTGCCATCTTCTTTATAAGGGAATCCACATATTCGGTATCATCCACATCGATTGTGTCGTTATCTGCATAGGATTGGAATGCCATTTTTGTCTGGTCATCCAGATCTTTTCTGTCAATAAGGAATACGGTCTTTTCAATTGAAGGAATATCCATCAGCAGATTTCTTGTAGCCTTATAAGAAGTCATGGTCTTCCCGGAACCTGTGGTATGCCAGATAAATCCGGATTTTCCCTGCTTTGAGGCTGCTCTCATGGCTTCGATGGCATGGATCTGGTAGGGACGCAGTATGAGAAGCTTCTTCTTCTCATTATCAAGGACCATATATCTTGTGATCATTTCATGGGCTTCTGGTATTTTCAGGACTGCTTTGGCAAAATCTATATAATCGCATACAGGATGATTTTCCTTATCAAGCCACCCTGTAAGAAATTTTTTGTTTAACTCCGTGTCTCTTGCAGCAGAAAAGTACTTTG